>JAUNQM010000077.1 GCA_030536165.1 Prevotellaceae bacterium
AACTTCACTTCAGCGCCACAACAACATGGCTGCCATACGGGATAAAGACACTAAACCCGAGATGGTGGTGCGTCGTTTCCTGTGGAGTCGTGGCTTTAGATACCGTCTGAATCATCCGCGCCTTCCTGGTAAGCCTGATATTGTGCTGAAGAAATACCGCACGTGCATCTTCGTTAATGGGTGCTTCTGGCATGGGCATAATGTGGATATGGCGATAGAGAATCCTTTACTTGCCGTCAATTCGGAGTGTTGCAAGATTCCTCACACTAACCGTAAGTTCTGGGTGGAAAAGATATGCCGCAACCAGAAACGCGATGCCGACGTGCAGCAGAGGCTTGCTGCTATGGGGTGGAATTCAATAACGATATGGGAGTGTGACCTGCGTCCAAACCGACGCGAGCAGGTTTTAGAGTCGTTGGCTTTCACGCTTGAGCGCACTTTCCTCCGCATACACAAACCAAAAACCTACCGCATCCCAGACGAAGACGAATACAGCATCGCCGCCGAGGATAGGGTAGGAGATTGATGAAGATTATACCTTAATAATATATACGTGTGTGCGCAAGAGCAAACTTGTCAATTCTTTGCTTGCTTTATTGTGCTGCAACAGGGAACATGGATACGCGGAACTTGGTGAGGTTGTAAGGCACGAGTTGTATCGTTGCATCCTTTTCGCCAGCGACTTTCTCCTTTGGCATCGGTGCAGATTGTGTAGGATGCCAGTCAAATTCACGAGCTTTTACGGTCAAGGTAATAGGTGAAGTGTGGAAATTCCAGTTCCATTCTTTCGGCATTGCTGCGCGTTGCACCTTGACGTCCTTCTTCAAATTCTTCACAGCCAACGCATAGTTGAACTTTTGTCCTGTCACAACCTGATTCTCGTCGATGTCGTTCAGCGGCAGGGCAAAGAGCAGAGGACCGTGCTTTATATACTGATAAGGCATGCCGCAGATGGAGTCATCGACCAGTTTGTTGCGCGTTTCGCCCTTATTGTCGGTAAAATATCCGTCGCGAGGATAGGCTATCTCTTTGCCTTCTTCAAGCTTTAGAGTCATTGGTAGGTTGATTTCAATGCGGTCGCCATTACGCCATGCGCGGTCGATGCGAATCATTCCGTCACTCGCGTTTATCTTTTGTTTCTTGCCGTTTATGCTGATTTCCATCTTCTTGCACCACGAAGGTACGTGGAAGTAGAGCGGCATCTGCTTGTCCTCTGACAGCGAAACATCGACCATTATACGTTCCGCAAATGGATAGTCGGTGGTGCATTTCAGTCCGATGTTTGTGTCTCCGAGGCGAGTTTCTACCGTGCAAGGACCGTAGAGCATGTATGCCAGACCGCCATCCATCGTTGCCTGCCACATGTTTCCTACGTAATTCGGAATAATCCAGTTGCTTGAACCGACGCAACACAACACATAGTGGCCGAAAGGTGTGAACTTTGTATCGCCGTCGCCAGGTACAGGTGGGCATGTAGGCAGCGTCTCGCTGAAGCGGTTTGGTTGCTGATAGTACGACATGGTCTTGAAGTCGCGTGCCACTGGTGCTGGGCCTGCGTTGAAGAAAACGCTCTCGATAAGGTCTGCCCACGATGCATCGCCTGACAGACGCATGAGCCAGTTGTATGTCCACATAGCAGCAGGTACTACGCACGTCTCAACGCTATGGAAGCCGCCGGCGCCCGATAGCCACTCCTCGCACGAAGGCATCCCGTAAGGCAGGGCATTGTATTGCATAGCCCAGTCGTGGAGATGCGTGGCTGTCTTGTACCCCTCTTCGTTGCCTGTCCAAAGACCGAGAATGGCTGGCACGCGCAATCCTTCGTAGAGAGTTACGCCGTGCAGAGAGCGCTCGCCAATCTTTTCGCGACCTTCCACAGCGCGCAGACGAGCCTCATATTTCTTTATCTCGCTGTTGTTCCCATAGTTCTGAAGCCTGTCGAGGATGGCTTTGTTGCCACTTTCGAGATAGGTTTCAGTCATTGCATCCACGTTTGTTGCGCCGCGCATGAGCCCCATCAGACCGTCGATATTAGTCGTGAGGAAGTTCGGCATCATCATATAAAAGTCCTTATACACCTTTTCAAGTGCCTG
The DNA here is from genome assembly GCA_030536165.1 of Prevotellaceae bacterium. Lineage (GTDB taxonomy): Bacteria > Bacteroidota > Bacteroidia > Bacteroidales > Bacteroidaceae > Prevotella. The sequence continues at coordinate 2,094 of JAUNQM010000077.1, forward strand.
AAGCACACGCGGATTGTGCGTCGCCTGATAGTAATCGATGAGTGCGCGCCCCATGACTCCGTGCCCCCAGTTGTTGAAAGTGTCGTGCACGATGTCCTTTTCTTTCCAGTAGATGAACGTCTCTCCGCCGTTGAGCACACCATCGACGATGATGTCGAGGCGCTTGCTCACCTTGTCAATCAACGCTTTGTTGCCAGTCATGTAAGCAAGTTTCACAGCACCGTCCAACCAGTACGAACACTGTTCTATAGGCCATCCTGTGCCGTCTTTAGGGTTAGCGCCGAGTGCGTCGAAGCCATATCCTTTCCATCCGTGTTTATATACGTCTTGATACTCGTCGAGGTGCCCTGTGATGCCGTTTGCGGCTTGGTCGCTCCACGCGCGAATCCATCCTTCGGGGTGTATCTGTCCTACTTCGAGCGGGATGAAAACGATTTGCGACTTTGCATTTTCCTTTAGCAGTTGGATTTTGCTTGTAGTGTAGTCTGTGGTGACTTGTGCCGACGCTGCGGCGGTGCATAATAATGTGAATAGTAATGATTTGATCTTCATGGTGGATGTGCGTTTTGTTTAGTATTCAATTTCGCAAGTTCGTATGTCGTTTATTTTATCTCACGCAGAGAAAATTCTGACTTTTAAAGGTCTGCATTGGCTTTTACCTTCTTCTGTCGCGACTCGGCATAGCCAAAGCAAGCTTTATCTCTGCTCTCGCTGCTCCATCAGTTCAAATGCTGTCGCAAGCCTAAAACATGTTTTATCCTTGCACCATCATTAGAATGCAACATCTTCGATGTTTCAGAATTTTAGCAGAGGCGCAAAGGAGCGCAGAGCTTTTCAATTAGATGAGTCTTTGCGTTCTCTGTTTCTCTGCGATGCAACTTGAATGTTCTGTAAGAAACTTATATCGGGTTTGTAGAATTTTGGCGGATGCTTGCATACGGCAAAAATTTACAAAGTCGATATAAAGGCGTGAGCCTTCAAGTTGCACTCTGCGTGAAATGATACATGTGAAACTTGTATTTAGTATTATTTATATCGGCAAAGGTAGTGAAAAAATGTTTTCCTTCCAAATATTTATCAGGTTTTTTAGTAGCCTTATGTAGTATGTCGGGCGCTTCGTTAGCAAGTGCCACATGGCATCGTCTCGCACATATCTTTATCGCACGTCGCATGTCATTGTAAGACTCATCACTATGCTTCGCTAAAGTCGTCGTTTATACTCGGGAAAAGTTTTGCAAAACTTTTTTCGAGTTGATACGACGTGTAGAGTGAGGATAAATGACGAGTGAAGATTTGCTATGTGTCGAGTCGATTTTGCGATTGCCAGACGGCACATTCGCACCCCGCAAAAAAAACTCTAACTTTTTTTTCATGTTGGTGCAACTTTTTGTAACTTTGCTACGTCAAACCGACAGAAACAAACTTAAACGCATAAGAAATATGAAACAGATTTTATTTGCACTCGCACTCGCTGCATCGCCTCTGGCAGCAAATGCAACAACGGTAACCGACAAGGTCGAGGATGCAATCGCAGAGGCAATAAAGAAGATTCCTGACATGGTGGAAAACATTGCGTCGGATGCAATTGCTGCACAGGACAGCGCAACATCGATTACGCTCTACTCCGACACGACCGACGAGGAACTTGCCGACGACACAACAATGACGACGGTAGTCAACACGCAGCCGACAAACTACAAGTTCTCGTACAGCAGCGATGAAGATGACCCGTGGATATTTGCTGTTGCAATCGTTGCAATCGTTTGCGTCATCGTCATTCCTCTATTGTGCTTATTCGCATTCCCACTGCTCATCATCTGGCTCATAGCCCGTAGCCGCCGTAAGAGAGAACGCGAACGCAATGAGATGATTATGGCTCTGGCAAAGGAAGGCAAGGACGTAACGCCTATAGTAAATAATGAGATTGCTGCCGACAGAAAGCCTGCTGCAACGAACGAAGATATGCGCAACAAGGGCATAAAGAACGTGTGCATCGGCTTCGGAGTAGGCGTGCTGCTATGGTCGATAATGGGCAAACTCGGTTTTGGAATAGGATTCATCATCGTGTGTGTAGGTTTCAGCCAACTGCTTACTGCGAATAGGGCAGGGGATGCGAACAACTATACCCAGGCCAATACCACAGCCGACAGTTCTTCATATAACAAAGAGGAGAGGTCGTCGGAGCCTACGGAAGATGAGAAAAACGAAGCGTAATCACTTCATTTAGAGTTGTAGTTTATGAGCCTGATAAAAAGCACATCATCGTTTGAAAAGATGGTTAAGGAGCAGCAGGAGTCCGTGCGACGGCTGTTCCTTAACCTCACGCTCGGCGACGAGATGCTCAGCGACGACCTCGCGCAGGATACGTTTATCAAGGCATACAAGAGCTGGAACACCTTCCGCATGATGTCGTCGGTGCGCACGTGGCTCTTCCGCATAGCATACAACACCTTCTACGACTACCGACGCTCACTGAAGCAGACATCAGACATAGACGGCCTGCCGCTGCCGCAACATGCAGAACAGACCACGCTGAAGATGGATATCTACGAGGCCATGAAGATGCTCACCGAGAACGAACGCGTCTGCGTCACGCTCGCAATGATCGATGGATATTCGATGAAGGAAATAAGTAAGATAATGCAGCAGGCAGAAAACACGGTGAAGTCATACATCCACCGTGGCAAAGGCAAACTGGCTGACTACCTGCGGCAACAAGGCTACGAATGATGGCATGAACCATGTACCATTTACCATTTACAATGTACAATTCACAAAGCACAATTCACAATGATGAAGAAGAACGCTGACAACAACGATATAATAGTAGGAAAATTCCTGAAAGAATATTCGGTACGTCCAGCCGATAACGGATTTACCGAAAGAGTGATGCGACGCTTGCCACGCAACGAGCGACGCACCGACTGGCTCACGATGTTGCAGTATGCCATCTACGTGCTGGCGGCATTGGCATTCATATTCTTTGGAGGCAAGGAAATGCTGCAAGACATCTTTGCTGCCCACGGTAGCATCGTCACTATGCTTGCGCGCATAGCAAAGTATGGCATCTATATCACAATCGGCTGCGGCTGCGCAGTGCTTTACACATTATATAATATATATAGCGGCGAACATCGCAGATTGATATAAAACAAATGAACTACCGCAAAAGTTAGTGGTGAAATGCCACAAAAGTTAGTGTTAAATAACCACAATTGTTAGGTGTGTTTTTGGGATTATTACAAAAAATACTTATCTTTGTAGCCAAAATAAGTCACAATAGATATGAGCTATTTACATCGAGTTGCGGATAATCAGCTTGCGGAACGCTTAGAAGCATTTGGCGCAGTGCTTATTGAAGGTCCCAAGTGGTGTGGCAAAACAACTACTGCCGAACAAATGAGTAAGAGCGTAATCAGGATGCAAGATCCTGATATGCGAGAAGAATATGCAGCCACTGCTGCGTCAAAACCTTCTTTGCTTTTAATTGGTGATACTCCTAGATTAGTCGATGAGTGGCAAGATGCACCTGTGTTATGGGACGCAGTGCGTACAATGGTTGATAAACGACAACTTCCAGGACAATTTATTTTGACTGGATCAAATACCATTGATAGGAAAGACATTCATCATTCAGGCACAGGTAGAATTTCTCGTATTAAAATGCTGCCAATGAGTCTTTGGGAATCAGGGGAGTCAAATGGAATGATATCCCTGAAAGAACTTTTTAATAATAAAGACCTTGATATTGACGGCATTAAATCCGATATGAGCATAGAAGATTTGATTTTTGCTGCATGCCGTGGGGGATGGCCGGCTTTTGTCAACATGAAAACAGAAAGAGCAAAGTTGCTCATTGCCCGCAACTATGTTGACACAGTGTGTCGTGATGATATTTCAAGGGTTGACGGAGTGCAAAGGGATGAACGTATTACACGTGCCATTCTGCGCTCGTATGCTCGCAATATATCTACTCTTGCAAAAAACACCTCTTTGTTGGCAGATGTAACGGCTTCTGGTGAAGTTTCGCTCGTAATGAGTACTTTTGAGGAGTACGTCGCTTCGCTCAAACGTTTGTTTGTCATCGACAATATTGAAGCGTGGTGCCCTGCTGTACGCAGTAAGACTGCCATACGTAGTGGTTTGAAGCGTGGATTTATTGACCCTTCAATCGCAGTCGCAGCATTAAATCTTTCTCCTCAGTCGCTGATGGTACAACTAAAGACCTTTGGCTTTATCTTTGAGCAGATGTGTGCGCGTGACTTGAGAGCATATACTCCTGACTTTGGTAGTCATCTGTCATATTATCGTGACCGTTATGGCTTGGAGGCTGACTTAGTTCTGCATCTTGAGGATGGACGTTATGCACTTATTGAATGCAAACTCGGAAGTAAAGAAATCGAGGAAGGGGCATCACACCTTCTAGAACTTAAACAACTGATTATTGAGCATAACAAGGAAGAAAAGCAAGTCCCTCTACGTGAACCAGACTTGTTGATTGTTGTTACTGGAGGCAGTATGGCATATACTCGTCAGGATGGAGTGAAAGTGATCCCTTTGGCTTGTCTTAAAGACTGATGATTCCCTTTTTTTCCATAGACGGCTGCGCAGTGCTTTACACATTATATAATATATATAGCGGCGAACATCGCAGATTGATATAAGTCCTTCTTGCAATCTAAAAGACCCTTCTCTGCTCCAGCCATGTCAGGCTAAGGGGTAGGGAAGGGTCTTTCTATTACTAATTGCCAGATTAAAGATTTATAGGAATATTTAATCTTAGGCAAACGTTGCGCCCGATGGCAGATATTCCTTGACGCCCAGTTGCGCAGTTCGTGTCGGCATACTTCAGACGTGAGAGATGCGACTGATATACCTTGTCGAAAAGGTTCTGGGCACAAAGCGTGAACTCGATGCAGTTGTGCCCGAAGATGTGTAAATCCATACCAGCTGATAGATTGAATACTGCATAATCAGGCGTGGCAGTCTCTGTGTTGTCAAATGCATAGAATTTGTCTTGACGGAGGTTGTATTCCATACCTGCACAGATGAAAGTGCGACGGCAATGACCCCTGGCAAAGTCTTGGAACTCATAGCGCACATCGCATGTCCATCGTGGCGCAGGCATAAGGGGCAGGTTACGACTCTCTGATGGCTGGTGCAACTGAATGCCACGTACATACGAAAAAGCATTCTCTATGTGCAAGGCATTGATAGGATGCACATCAACAGATATTTCGCCACCAATCAGACAGGCGTCTCCTTGGCGATACTGGTATGTGCGGTAGCCTTCAGTCTCGTAAGGCAGACGACCGAGGAAGATGTAATTGCTAATCCAGTTTGCGAATAATGCGGCATTAAGCGAAGCAAAGTGCGAGGTGTAATCCATACCGAGGTCTATTTGCGTGCTATACTCTGGCTTTAACTCGCTATTGCCCAATTCATACTGAATGCTTCCCTCGTGAACTCCATTCGATGAAAGTTCACTCACCGTAGGCGCACGAAATCCTCGCGACGCATTAAGGCGGAGATTCATGCGGTCGTTGACATTATATACCGCCCCAAGACTACCTGTAACACCTATAAAGTTTTTCTTAAAGGCAGAAAAGAGCAACTCTCCTTCCTCTTCAGCAGTCTTTGTGCTGAGACTTCGATTGTCGATGCGTGCACCACCCGACAAATGCCAGCGGCCAATCTCCTTGTCGGCAGTAAGAAAATATCCGAAGTCGAACAGATGATAGTCGGGGATAAGCATCTCCTCTGCTTGATTCACATTCTTTTGCCACATGCCGTTTATGCCAGTAGCAAAGTTCCATTCATTGGCTAACGGCAACTGGTAACGTACGTCATAGTTCACCGTATGCAGGCGCATGGCGAGTTCAGCCTCATCCATTGATTCCTCAAACTCACGGCGATAGTTCTGCTGATAACCCACAATGGCTTTTAATGTTCCCATCCCGATGTACCAGGAATTATCGCTCACCACCTTTGTGTGCAGCACTCGTTGGAATGGCATTTGCAAACCATATTTCTTCGGACTGTTCCCATCTTCCCAGATTAGTTCACCGGTGTTCTCATCACGTTCGCCTTCAGCTATGCCTGGAACAAAATTGACGTGTGAGAAACGAAGGAAAGAGTGCCCCCAATGTTTTTGCACTCCTGCCATTGCCTGAAAATCGCGCTCTCTGAACCACGTTCCTGGTACATAATCATCCGTCTGGTTTTTGTAGCAGTGGGCATGCTTGCCTGTGTAATGCACATTCCATAGCCATCCATTCTCGTTGCCGGCAAAGCCTACGTGGTAGTTGTAGAGTCCGTTGTTTGTCTGATACTCGCCTCCAACCTTAGCTTGCATCGTGCCCTCCTCAAGCATTGGTTCTGGGTGTAGAATCATCACCCCTGCGATGGCATCACTGCCGTACATAAGCGATGCAGGACCTTTAAGTATTTCCACAGAGTGAACGCCTTCGGCATCTACTTCCAGTCCGTGCTCGTCGCCCCATTGCTGTCCCTCTTGACGTATGCCTTGCTCTACTACAACCACACGATTGTAGCCCAATCCGCGAATGACAGGTTTGGAGATACTTGCACCAGTGGAAATCTGCGATACACCTGGTTGCAGCTTGATAGCATCAACGATATTCGTGCCAAATGACTGGTGATACTTCTTTGGAGTGATAACGGCGAACGGTATGGGCGAATCTTTCATGCGTTGTGTGCCAGTGAGTCCCGAAACGGTGACTTCACTCAAGATTGCCTCTTTAACAGGACTGATACTATCTTCAACGCATGCGCTATGCTCACGCGCAACTTGTGCGACTGCTTGCGCAGAAAACACCAGCAGCCACAAAACAACTTTAATTTTCTTCATTGTCTTGCTTCTATTAATAAATTAATGTGTACGTACAAACGCTCTTTACTTATAGGCAAAGAGTCATAACATATCATATAACTTGACTTTAGCGTTTCGCTAAGTCTTTCGGTTTCAAAGGTTATTCTGTTTTACGGTAAGTCGTCAGGTACAAGAAAAATTCTAGTAGAGTTTCTTTTCTGTCCGTATAAC
>JAUNQM010000078.1 GCA_030536165.1 Prevotellaceae bacterium
AAACTTGTTTGATTGCTATCCCGAGTGCAGCCGAGTCAAGACGAAGTCAAAGACTTTGTCTAATTGAAAAACTCTGCGTGAGATAAAACAAATGACATAGGAATTTGTAAAACTAAAGTAAACGAACAACAATAAAAAAGAGATAAAACTATGTTAATTAAATGTCCAGAATGTGGCAATCAGGTAAGCGACAAGGCTCGCAAATGTCCTCATTGCGGCATAAGATTAAAGAAGAGAAGCTATGCATGGGTGATATTCCTGCTGATACTTGCGGTAGTGGTTTTGTGCGCAGGCACGTACATCTATTACCAGCAGAGTAAGCAAGAACGCATGCAGGAACGATTGGAATATGTAATGAATTGCGGTGACGTTGAAGAGATGCAAGAGTATCTTGACCTCAATCCAGAGTTGCCAGAGGTAAAGCGGAAGGCGATAGAAAGAAAGATTGCCCAACTCAATATTGTTCAGGAAGCATGGAACGATGCAGTAGGTAGCGAGTCGCGTTCGGCACTTGTGGCTTTTGTTCGTCGATTCCCTGATGATGCACACGTGCATGAGGCTAACAATATGATTGATTCGCTCGACTGGGTTACGGCAAAACGTGCGAACACAGAAGATGCCTATCAGACATATATGGAGCATCATTCAAATGGTAACTTTTACTATGATGCGCACAATGCAATGAAGAAAATCCGCGAGGAGATAGAAGAAGCAGAGCGCAGGTCGCAGGCATTGTCGGACTCAATTGATAGATATTTTGAGAATGAAGCAGATAAAGATTAGTCGTTTGGCTGTTTGGTCGTTTGGCCGCATAGGGTTGTCGCTGGCGCTAATGCTTGCGCTTACACTAACACTTTGCAGCTGTGATAGTGATAGTGGCGATGACGAACCGACAATATCAAGGCGTACAATCTGTGCGTATATGATATCCGAGACTCTCGAAGACCCGATATTGAGAAATGTGCAGATGATGGTAACAGGCTCGACAAGCATAAATAGGGATGATGTCCTCCTTGTTTATCTTGACCGACCACGGAAGAATTCGATACTTATGCGAATTAAAGAAGGGCGTAAGGATACATTGCAAGTGTATGACTCAGACCTTCATAGTACAGACCCTGTGGTGATGAACAGGGTGATAAAATGGTGCTTTGATAAGTATCCTTCGCAGAGTTATGTTATTGTATTCGCATCTCATGGAAGTTGGTGGCTCGTGCGTAACGACTCGGTAGCAGTGACAAGGACACCAAAGACATCGTACGCCTACGATAACAATGGAGAAACAATCAACATACCTTCGTTGAAATATGCACTTTCGGGATTACCGAAACTCGATTTCATAATGTGGGACTGCTGCAATATGCAGTGCGTTGAAGTTGCTTACGAACTGAAAGATGTGACTACTTGCCTCATAGGTTCTCCTGCCGAGATACCTTCGGCCGGTGGTGCATACAATACATTATTGCCAGTGATGTTCTCTAATAAAAGTACCTATCGCGAGGACATCGTGGAGGAATATGTAAGGAATTATGAAACTCAAGGTGGGGACTCGTTGCCTTTCTCGCTGATTTATACGCAGCATATTGACAATCTGGCTCGTGTGACTGCTGAGAAGCTTCATCTATTTATGCCAGAAGCACCATTGGATTTGAAACTGAATGGGCACATATTCTATTTCCGTGACAACAAGCGAATGGGCGATGCCGTGATGTACGATATGAACAATGTTATGCTCACGCAAATAGCACAAGGCGACACTGCAAATGCAGATTATAAGGAGTGGAAGCAGGCTCTCGATATGGTTGTGACCTTGAAAAAGAGAGGTACGCACTGGAACTCGAGCACACTGAAATATGACGACTTCTACAGCTTCTACAAATACATGTCGTCAGATAAGTACTATGGCGGTGTGTCAATGTTCTTCCCTTCGTCATCATATAAGTATTCTTCATGGGACTATAATAAGGATATGCACCAGCTCGGATGGTATTATGCTGTCCGATGGGCAGATTTTGGATGGTAAGAGATTTTGTGTTTGAGGTTAATCTTTACAAAATCTGTAAATCCGTACATTAGTAAATCTGTAAATAAACAATTATGCGATACAGACGACTTGGCAAGACTGGCATTGAGGTCAGTGAGATTGGCTTCGGTGGAGAATGGCTCGAACGTCACACTACTGATGAGTGCGTGGAGTTAATTCATCGTGCGAAAGACTATGGAATTAACATCCTTGACTGCTGGATGTCAAACCCAGTTGTGCGTCGCAACATAGGTGAAGGCATATGTGGTGATAGGGCTCACTGGCATGTCCAGGGGCATATTGGTAGTACATGGAAGGACGGACAGTATGTGCGTTCGCGCAATGTGGATGAATGTAAGTATGCGTTTGAAGACCTTTTGAACGGATTGCAGACCGACTATATCGACCTCGGTATGATTCATTATATTGATGAACAAAAAGAGTTTGACAGAGTTCTGGATAGTGATTATCTTACGTATGTTTATGATTTGAAGCGTCAGGGTGTAATCCATCACATAGGCATGAGTACACACAATCCGAAGATTGCAATACAAGCTGTGGAGCATGATATTGTTGAGATGATGCTCTTTTCCATCAATCCCGCATTCGACATGTTGCCTGCAACGGAAGACCTTGATGAAGTGTTCAATGAGACTTATAGCGACCTCAGCCTTAATGGAATAAATAAGGAGCGTGAATATCTTTATAAACTTTGCGAACAAAAAGGTGTTGGCTTAACCGTGATGAAAGGATTTGCCGGCGGTCGTCTCTTTGATGCGTCGCAGTCGCCTTTTGGTGTCGCGCTTACTCCAGTTCAGTGCATACACTATGCTTTGACACGTCCATCTGTGGCAAGTATTATGGTTGGCTTTGATAAGCTGGAACACATTGACGAGGCTGTTTCTTATGAGTCTGCATCGACAGAAGAAAAAGACTATGCTACTGTTCTTGCAAATGCTCCGCGCCACTCTTATGTTGGGCAGTGTACTTATTGCGGACATTGTGCACCATGCCCAAAGGGTATTGATATTGCAATGGTCAATAAGTTATACGACCTTGCTACGATGCAGACAGAAGTGCCAGAGAGCATACGTCAGCATTATTCAGATATGGCATTACATGCTGACGATTGTATTGCGTGCCATGCATGCGAAAGTCGATGTCCGTTTGGCGTTACCATAGCCGAAAGGATGAAAAAAACTGCAGATTTATTCAAGTAAGATTACGGCAACCGCCTCTGGTTGCCAGCCTGAATCAGATGCGTTAGTCAGAATAAGCTTCGCGTGAGCCGATTGTAAGCTTACGGAGGTCGTAGTAGCTGCCGTTATAGACATCGAAATCTACATAGCCCTTGATGCCAGGAAGACGTCCTGCATCAGTATGTTGCCAGAATTTCCATTCGCCTTTGTATTGCAGCGTATCTACGTAGTAGTGTGCTATCCAATATGGATAGCGGTCAAATTCTTCTCCGTAGAGATAGTCAACCTTGAACTTATAGCTTGTGTAGATGATAGGCGCAACATCATAATGGTCTTCAACGATGTCGAGCCATGTCTTTATGTTTTCGCGGAATTCCTTAACATTTACCTTGTCGCCTTTTTTCTCTACGTCGAGCACAGGTGGTAAGTCGCCTTCTTCAAGTTGCACATTCTTTATGAAGAAGTTTGCTTGCTGGCGTGCTGAAGTCTTTGTGCTCCAGAAATGGTATGCACCGCGAATAAAACCGTTTTCGAGTGCTTGCTTGAAGTTGTCTTCAAACCTTTCGTCGAGTCGGTTTGAGCCTTCTGTGGCCTTGACCATGATGAAACGAAGTGGAGTATTGTTTATCTCGGCGTTTTCCTTTAGCACATCCCAGTCTATTTTTCCCTGATAGTGGCTGATGTCGATGCCATGTATGGTGTAACCGTCAGGGTAATGCACGTCAGAGAAGATGGCTTTCCATCTGAAACTTGAAGGTCCAACGAAGAAGTAATAGAAAAGAAACACGTATATAATCGTCACTATCAAAGCACCCAGCATAAACGCACGCGATGGACGCTTATGGAAGAAATAGTGGTGGGTATGGATGTGTTTCTTGGTCATTTCTTTGGGTTGTGGGTTATCGGTTGTAGGTTATAGGTTCAGGGAATCTAAATCCGAGGTTCCCAATAACCTATAACCAATAACCAAAAACCATTAAATTCCTTTCTCTAATGCGAGAGTCTTAGTAGGCTGGTCGCAAACAGATGAAGGTCCCCAATACTGGATAGGTCCAGGATAGAGGTAGCAAGTGTTCTTTGCCCATTCGTCGCGGTGAGCTGCAAAGTACTTGAATGGAGCACCGTCGAGTTCAACAAGAGCCTTACGTATTACTGGCTTCATTGCACCGCTACGCTTTTCCATGTTCATCATCATTGTGATAGGCACACCACCTGCAATCCATTCGTCAGCAGGAGCAGTTGTGTTACGGATGATTGACATGTAGCCAGTCTTGCCATTAGCTATCAGGCAACTTGCATTGAATCCGAGGCTGTAGCAGTAATCTGCGTCGTAGTTTGAAGGTGCAGCACAGCGTCCTTCATAGCCAAAGAAATGGTGAAGTGTGGTGAACTTGCCGTTGTATTTGCCTATTCTGCGCATTTCGTTAAGTTTGCGTGAAACCATGCGTGAGAGAAGTTTTTCTGTCTCGATGAGTGACACCTGTACGTTTCCATGTGGGTCGCGATCGAGTGCGAGCTGGAGTGCAACGTCTTCAGGAAGAGAGTCGAATACCATCAGACCTTCATTAGAAAGTTGTGACTTCACATAGTCAATCTGCTCTTCGCGTGAATGTGAGTGGCGACGTGCTTCTTCTGTTGAAAGGATATCGTTGAGTTCAGCAATAAGTTTCTTGATAGTTGGGATGAATTCGATAAGTCCTTCAGGAATAAGAACCGTACCGAAGTTGTTTCCTTGTTCTGCGCGAGCAGCTACAGAAGCTGCAATCATATTCACGATGTCGTCGAGTGAAAGATTCTTTTGTTCAACTTCCTCGCTGATGAGGCATACGTTAGGCTGAGTCTGGAGAGCACATTCGAGTGCGATGTGGCTTGCACTACGACCCATAAGCTTGATGAAATGCCAGTATTTGCGTGCAGAGTTGCAGTCGCGCTGGATGTTACCAATAAGCTCTGAATAGGTCTTGCATGCTGTGTCGAAACCGAAAGATGTTTCAATCTGGGCATTCTTTAAGTCGCCGTCTATAGTCTTAGGACAACCGATAACCTGCACGCCATAATTCTTTGCTGCATAGTATTCAGCAAGAACACATGCATTAGTATTACTGTCGTCACCGCCGATGATAACCAGTGCCTTGATGTTCAATTCGCGAAGAATCTTTATGCCAGATTCAAACTGGTCGATTTCTTCAAGCTTGGTACGTCCGCTACCAATGATGTCGAATCCGCCTGTATTGCGATATTTGTCGATAATGTCGCTTGTGAGTTCAATATATTTATGGTCAACGAGACCGCCAGGTCCCATAAGGAAACCATAGAGTTTGCTTTCTGGATTCAAAGCCTTGATGCCGTCGAAAAGTCCGCTTATCACATTGTGACCGCCAGGAGCCTGACCGCCTGAAAGGATTACGCCAACGTTCATAGGTCCATACTGCTTTGTAGGTCCATCCTCAAACTCAATTACAGGCATTCCGTAAGTGTTAGGGAACAATGCTTTGATTTCCTCTTGGTTGGCAACGCTCTGTGTTGCCTCGCCTTCCTTTGCTACCATGCCGCCTTGCAGTCCTTTTGGAAGCTTAGGCTGGTAGCATGCTCTTTCTTTTTGTAAATTACTAATCATTTTGTGATTTTCTTTTTATTAGGTATAATAATATTATGTTTTTTCAAATTCCACCGCAAAGTTACTAAAAAACTATGAAAAACCACGCACTTTCTACATAAAAATCACAAACTCTCTCTTTATACCTAATCTTCTCACGAACCGTGTTCAAAACTTATTTCTCACTTAAGGCTATTAGCCTGAAAACTCGTCACTATGTTTCTATGTGATTTTCTATGTTTTTCAGGTCTTTTTTCTATATTTTCCCCCACATTTTTCTATATAAATTCCCACGCTTTAATAATGGTGTCTATGAAAATCTGTGGTTTTATATCTTAAAAAAAACTAAAAAAGTAGGCTGTATGTACCTATACATGGATAGTATTTATTATATTTGTGGAAAATTCTTATACTATGGCAAGCAGAAAGAACCTTAAAAAGTTTATCAACTACGCAACCAGTCAGTTGTTTGGCGAATGTGTAGCAGTATCATTATATAGTAGCAAACCTGACGAGAAGGATGTCGAAGCTTTGCTCACGACAATCGTTAATGTTCGTCGTAACAGCATTGACCGCATCTCGCACGTGGAGCCAGGAATGAAGGCAAAAGAGTATTTCAACAATCTCATCATTAAGTTTAATATTCAGATTGAAGAAATACTCGACCAGATAAACAATCTAAACTGAGCTGCTCCTTCCTGTATGAAAATCTTATTAAAGAGGATTGCAGTTAGCATGTTGCTTTTGCTGACTGTCAGTTTAGCGTATGCTGACGACTGGGGCGATATAAACTACACAGGACAGCCGTGGACGCAGAATATTTCCGAGCAATACGATTTCAGTCGTGGCCTTCAAGGACGGCACTTGTCTGTCTGGGCTTCACACGGCAGATATTACGACCATAAGAAAGGTGCATGGCAATGGCAGCGTCCTTCGTTATTTCTTTCTCGCGAAGACCTCTTGACTCAGACAATTGTCGTACCCTACCTTATCCCAATGCTTGAAAATGCCGGAGCCGTAGTGTTCACACCACGTGAGCGCGACTGGCAAAAGAATGAAGTCATAGTCGATAACGATGGTGACAACGGCATACATTATATTGAAAGTTCGGTTAGTGAATACTGGATGCAAACTGATACATGCGGTTTTGCTTTCCATACAGGTGCATACGTTGATCGCGAGAATCCATTTCGTGCAGGTACGGCAAGAAAGGTGAAGACCTCGTCTAAGAAGAAAGCCTCGACTGCAACTTATATGCCGCTCATTCCTGCAAAAGGCAAATATGCCGTGTATGTCAGTTATCAGACCATCGAAGGAAGTATTGATAATGCACTTTATACCGTATATCATAAAGGCGTAAAGACTGAATTTTACGTGAACCAACAAATGGGTGGTGGCACATGGGTCTATCTCGGTACATTTGACTTTGACGAAGGTTGCAATGGCGAGAACTGTGTGACCCTTTCAAACTACAGCAAGAACAAAGGTTTTGTCACAACAGATGCCGTACGTTTTGGTGGTGGAATGGGAAATATCACTCGCGGAGGCTCTGTCAGTGGCTTTGCCCGCAGCTTCGAGGGTGCGCGTTATTATGCCCAGTGGGCTGGCATGAACTATGATGTGTATAGCAGCAAGAATGGTGCTGATGATTATGGCGACGACATAAACGTGCGCTCGCTCATGACTAATTATCTTGCTGGCGGTTCTGTTTATATGCCTACAGTCAAGGGAACTGGAGTGCCAATAGAACTTACTCTTGCCATACATAGCGACGCTGGATACAATACCAACGGCGTTGACATTTATGGCTCTTTGGGTATTTGTACCACTACGAAAGAAAATCGCACGACATACGATGTAGGGCTCTCACGCAACATGGGTTCTGACCTTGCACATCGCTTGCTCGATGATGCCAACAGAGACATTACGGCAAAGTTTGGCGCTTGGGCAACAAGAGGTGTCCGCGACCGCAACTATAGCGAATCGCGCGTGCCAGAAGTGCCTTGTGCCATCTTCGAGACTCTTTCTCACCAGAGTTTCCCTGACATGAAACTAATGCACGATCCTAACTTCAAGTTTACGTTGGCAAGGTCTATCTACAAGACCATCCTGCGTTATGTTACCGATGCACATCATGAAAAAGCCGTAGTGGCTCCGCTTGCTCCATCGCATTTTCGTGTTGATGTCGATAGAAAGGGCAATGCACAACTGAAGTGGAAGGATACGAAAGACGAACTTGAGAAGTCTGCTTCTGCTGATTCATACCTATTATATATAAAGGAAGGCGGCAAGGACTGGGATAACGGTCAATACGTTAAGACCAAGTCATTCTACCTCACTCTTCGTCCAGAGGTGCAGTATGATTTCCGTATTGTTGCCGTCAACGAAGGCGGTAAGAGTTTTCCTTCAGAGACGATATCTGCATACTATTATCCAAAGAGCAAGAAAAAGATACTAATAGTTAATGGATTTCATCGCTTGTCGGCTCCGGCATCAATTGATGATGAATACAGTCAAGGCTTTGATATCACCAAAGACCCAGGTGTTTGGCAGGGCATAAATCCTGCTTGGTGCGGTCGTCAGCTATCTTTCAATAAGGCGAATATGGGTTCGGAGTCTTACTCTGGTCTTGGCTATAGTTCAAACGATCTTGCTGGAATGTTCCTTGCTGGCAACGATTTCAATTACATCTCAACACACACCGCAGCCGTTGCCTCGTGTGATAGGATCACGGTTTGCAGTGCTACTTCTGATGCAATCGAAGACAATCTTATTTCGCTCGACGACTTTGCTCTTGTTGATTTGATACTTGGAAACGAGAAAGACGATGGTCATTCGCTCGTGAAATACAAGACTTTCCCTGCTAATATGCAGAGGGCGTTGAAGGTTTATACTCAACTTGGTGGCTCGTTGCTTGTCAGCGGAAGTTATGTGGCAAGTGATATGACGCAGCCTTCTGAGCTTGCCTTCATAAATAATACTCTTAAACTTAACTATCTCGGCTCTGAAGCGTATGGCGCAAGTGGTGCGCTTCACGGCATGGGAACTCAGTTTGAAATATACAATTCGCTCAATGAGGAGCACTATGCTGCGGCTTTACCTGACTTCATTGCTCCGATTGCTCCCGCATTCTCGGTAATGCAATACGATGAGTCGCTGCATGATGCTTGCGTGGCATATCAGGGTAAGGACTATCGCTGTCTGACTATGGCATTCCCGTTTGAATGCATTAAAGATGCCAGCAAACGCAATGCGCTGATGGCAGGCATGCTCGATTTCCTTATTAAGAAATAGAAAAACCTTTAACTTTGAACCTTGAACCTCATACAC
>JAUNQM010000338.1 GCA_030536165.1 Prevotellaceae bacterium
GCGCAACTTCGCCCGCGGGGGTCAAACACGCGCGGCTTTTCCAACACCTTCCATCTATGAAAATCACAACTATCACATCAATATATGACACATTCAGGTGAATCCTTAGTCTATCCCAAGTTTTGATTTAAGTACTGGTGCAAGGGATGTGCGGATTGCAAGGACAATCTCGCATGTGTTGTCGAAGTTCTGTGAGACAATACGTGGGTTCATTTCTTTTATCACTTTCATCACATCGTTCATTTCAAGATAAGAGAAATTATGTGTGATTATTTCCTCGACAATGCGTTCCTCAATGTCAGAGTCAGCAATAGCAAGCCGCGCCGCTTCACGATAAGCAACTATTAGTCCGCTGGTGCCCAAGTTCACTCCGCCATAATAGCGAACTACTACAATTAAAATGTTTGTAAGATTGTTTGAATTGATTTGTCCAAGGATTGGCCTACCTGCTGTTGACGAAGGCTCTCCATCATCGTTTGCACGGAAATCTGTCCGTTCATATCCGAGCATATAAGCATAACATACGTGCCGTGCATCGTAATACTCTTTGCGATAAGATGCAATTATGTCTTTAATCTCATCAATGGTTTCTACATGATGAGAAAAAGCAAGGAACTTGCTCCGTTTTTCAGAGTAAGTTCCTTTGCCTATCTTGCCGCTTATCGTCAAGTATCTATCTTCCACAGTTATGCAGTTTATGCAATCTAAATAATTACACTAACTTGTGAATAACGAGTCCACTACGCAGTTTCGGTTCAAACCACGTTGCCTTTGGCGGCATAATCTTTCCGCTATCGGCAATGTCCATAATCTGTTTCATTGAAACTGGATAGAGTGCAAGCGCAGCTCGCATTTCGCCTGAATCAACTCGACGAACAAGCTCACCAAGACCACGAAGTCCGCCGACGAAATCTATTCTCTGAGACGAACGAAGGTCGCCTATGTTAAGAATTTCATCAAGTATGAGGCGTGATGAAATATCAACATCAAGCACTCCAATCGGGTCATTGTTATCGTATGTGCCTTCCTTTGCATCAAGGTGATACCACTTCTTGTCGAGGTAAAGTGAGAACTGATGCAACTTCTGCGGACGAATATCGTTGATAGCTTCACTTTCAACGAGCGATACTTCGAAGTTTTTCTTCAAAGCAGCAAGGAATTCCTCACTTGTAAGTCCGTTGAGGTCTTTCAACACACGATTATAGTCGAGTATTGTAAGTTGCGATGCAGGGAAGCAGACAGCCATAAAGTAATTATACTCTTCATTTCCCGTATGATTAGGATTTTGGCTTGCCTTCTCTGCTCCAACAAGTGCAGCTGCAGCACTACGATGATGACCATCGGCAATATACATAGCAGGCATCTTGTTGAATTCTGCTGTTATGGTTGCAATGTCAGCATCATCGGTAATGCACCAGAATTTATGTCCGAAGCCATCAACAGGTGCGATGAAATCATATTCAGGAGTAGTTGCTGAATACTTAGCAATCATCTTTCCAAGTACATCATTGTCTTTGTATGCAAAGAACACAGGCTCGATGTTTGCATTGTTCACGCGGACATGCTTCATACGGTCTTCTTCCTTGTCGCGACGCGTAAGTTCGTGCTTCTTTATCTTGCCTGTCATGTAGTCATCAACGTAAGCACAAACTACAAGTCCGTACTGTGTCTTGCCGTTCATTGTCTGGGCATAGATGTAATACTGCTCCTTTTCATCTTGAACAAGCCATCCTTTGTCTTGGAACGACTGGAAATGCTCTGCGGCACTCTCATAAACCTTTGGGTCATACTCACCAGTACCTGGTTCAAAGTTGATTTCAGGCTTGATTATATGATAAAGGCTCTTCTCGTTGTCGCCAGCTTCGGCACGTGCTTCTTCTGAATTTAGCACATCGTACGGACGGCTTTCAACTTGCTCTACAAGTTCTTTCGGTGGGCGAATGCCCTTGAATGGTTTTACTATCATATTATGATATGCAATTCTATTTGTTTACCTGGAACTTTGTGCAACCGTCTTTGAAGTAAGCGTTGATTTGCTTTGCTGCAGCAATACCCGCATTGATGTTTGCTTCGGCTGTCTGTGCGCCCATCTTCTTAGGCGTAGAGAAATAACGACCTTCAAACTTCTGGAAGTCTGCATCTGCAGTAGGCATGATGTCTGTCACATATTTGATATCCTCACGTTCAGCCATGAGCTTGAGCAGACCTTCTTCGTCGATAACTTCCTTGCGAGCTGTA
>JAUNQM010000339.1 GCA_030536165.1 Prevotellaceae bacterium
CAGGCTTCGTAAATATTGTCGGTAATCCGAATGTAGGTAAAAGTACGCTCATGAACCAGTTGGTTGGTGAGCGTATTTCTATTGCCACGTTTAAGTCGCAGACCACACGTCACCGCATCATGGGCATAGTGAACACGCCTGAGATGCAGATTGTCTTCTCTGACACACCAGGAGTGCTCAAGCCTAACTATAAGCTTCAGGAGTCGATGCTGGCGTTCTCGGAGTCGGCATTGCAGGATGCTGACGTGCTGCTTTACGTGACCGATGTGGTAGAACAGCCGACAAAGAACCAAGATTTTCTTGACAAGGTGGCAAAGATGACGATACCAGTCATCTTGCTGATAAACAAAATTGACGAGACAGACCAGAAACATCTCGGTGAACTCGTTGAGCAATGGCATGGATTGCTTCCGCAAGCAGAGATACTGCCTATATCAGCGCTCAACAAGTTTGGCACCGATATGCTGCTGAAACGAATCCAGGAACTGCTGCCCGACTCGCCGCCTTACTTTGAAAAAGACCAGCTGACCGACAAGCCGGCACGCTTCTTCGTGAGTGAAATCATCCGCGAGAAGATTTTGTTGTACTACGACAAGGAGATTCCATACTCAGTAGAGGTGCGCGTGGATAGCTTCAAAGAGGACGAAAAGCTAATACACATAAGAGCTACAATCTTTGTGGAGCGCGACTCGCAGAAGGGTATTATCATCGGTCATGAAGGAAGGGCGCTGAAGAAGGTGAGCACGGAGGCGCGTAAGTCGTTGGAGCGATTCTTCGGTAAGACTATTTTCCTGGAGACATTCGTCAGGGTAGATAAGGACTGGCGCAGTTCGCAGCACGAACTCGATACCTTCGGGTATAATCCGAGGTAGAGGGGACCCTTCCCCAACCCTTCCCTTTCAGGGCAGGGAGTAAATTGTAAATTACATAGGCCCTTTTCTTTCAGGTTAAAGAGTTGATATTATAGTTAAAGCTATTTATCTCTCCCATAAAAGGGGAGTTGGAGGGGTCTTAAACTGCATACATACATTATGAGCAATTTAGTAGCAATCGTAGGCCGACCTAATGTTGGCAAGAGCACACTCTTCAACCGCCTGACAAACTCACGCCAGGCAATCGTCAGCGATGAGGCTGGCACGACGCGCGACCGACAGTATGGTAAGTGCGAGTGGAATGGCAAGGAGTTCTCGGTAGTTGATACCGGTGGATGGGTGGTGAACTCAGAAGATGTGTTCGAAGAAGAAATAAGAAAGCAGGTAATCATTGCCACTCAGGAGGCTGACCTTATACTGTTCCTCGTCGATGTGAAGAACGGTGTGACCGACCTCGATACCGACGTGGCTATGATTCTGCGCAAGACCAAACTGCCTGTAGTGCTTGTGGCAAACAAAGCCGACAACAATACAGACCAATACTATGCAGCCGACTTCTATCGTCTTGGACTTGGCGATCCATTCTGCATCAGTGCGGCAACAGGTAGTGGAACGGGTGACTTGCTCGACTTGATTCTCGACACACTCAAGAACGAAACGAAGGAAGAAGTCATAGAAGACATTCCTCGTTTTGCTGTTGTAGGAAGACCAAATGCGGGCAAAAGTTCGCTCATCAATGCTTTTATTGGTGAGGACCGTAACATTGTGACTGACATTGCAGGCACTACACGCGACAGCATCTATACGAAATACGATAAGTTCGGCTTCGACTTCTACCTTGTAGATACAGCCGGCATTCGACGTAAGAATAAGGTTACGGAAGACCTTGAGTTCTATTCCGTGATGCGATCTATCCGTGCAATTGAGAATTCCGACGTGTGCATCCTCATGATTGATGCAACGCGTGGCGTCGAGGCACAGGACATGAATATCTTCCATCTGATACAGAAAAACAACAAGTCGCTTGTAGTGGTCGTAAACAAGTGGGACCTCGTGGAAGATAAGTCACCAGAGGCTATCAAGACAATGGAGAATGCAATCCGCGAACGTATGGCTCCATTCGTTGATTTCCCTATCATCTATGCTTCAGCACTCACCAAGCAGCGCATCTTCCGTGTGCTTGAGACTGCAAAGGATGTCTATCTGCATCGCAAGATGAGAATTGGAACGACTAAGCTTAACGAGACCATGCTCCCTATTATCGAGGCTACTCCACCGCCATCAATCAAGGGTAAGTACATCAAGATTAAATATTGTGCACAAGTTCCTGATACGACAATCCCAACATTTGTGTTCTACGCAAATC
>JAUNQM010000079.1 GCA_030536165.1 Prevotellaceae bacterium
ATATCAACTTTCGGTCAAAAGTTGTGTCAACTTTTTATCGAGCAAAACGTATAACTCAATCAACTATAACGCACACCTCGCCACCGGTTACCTAATAACTAAGTTCCTTTTAACTTAAATCCGTGCCGAATGTTTGAAACTTACCGTTATGCCAAATAAAAAGGCTGCCCCTTGTGGAACAGCCTAATATGATGAATAGTGTGCCTTATCTCATCCTGCCGAATGTCTTGTATATCAGTCGGTCGATAGGTGCTGCCTTTAAGCGAATGTCGTTCGACGTCTGACCTTTCTTGTTGTCCGACACGCGTATGCGGCATGTGGCTACCAGTCCGTTGCTCGTAGAGGCGGTGATGATGGCTTCGCCTGTTGATACTGCAGTCACGTATCCGTTGCCTGAAACGGTTGCTACATTGGCGTTGGATGTGCTCCACGTTACGATAGGGTAGTAATCTGCAGGCAGAAGTGTTGCCTTGAGTTGGGTGTGGTATCCAAGTTTTATGGCCTTTTCAGTTGCGTTAAGTTGGATGCCGGTTGCCACGATTTCGGCTACATCTTTCCACTCTTGTATGCCGCTGAAGTTTGGCCAGATGTCAGCTGATTTGTATTCGTCAGTCTTGCCAGTAGGCACGAAAAGCACGGCTGGTATGTTTCCGTTTTCATTTTCGAAGACATTCGCACCGACTTTGATAGGTTTCTCCCAGCTTACATACACCTGCTTGAGCGCAGGGCAACTGCTAAATGCGTTATCGCCAATAGCCTTGACTCCACTTCCGATGACTACCGACCTGAGTCCTTTGCAGCCATGAAATGCGTTGCGTTCAATCACGTTTACCGACGATGGAATCTCGGTGGTGGTCAGTGTGGAGCATGCGTAGAACGCGCCTTCCTTGATTTCTGATACGGATGAAGGTATCGCAACACTTGTAAGTGCTGTGCAGTTGCTGAATGTGCATGTGTCTATAACGGCAATGCCTTCAGGTATGTTGACCGATGTTAGGCGTGTGCAGAAGTAGAAAGCATAGGTGCCGATTTGCTTTATAGAGTTCGGCAGAGCTATGAATGTGAGGTTTCCGCATCCGCAGAATGCGTTGGTGCCGATGGCTGTTACGGAGTTTGGCACCGAGATGTGGGTGAGATTGCTACAGTTGTAGAAGGCAACGTCGCCGATTGATGTTATGCCGTCGGCAATATCTACCGAGGTGATTTCGCGTCGGTATTCAATCCACGGCGCGTTTCCCTGTGAGCCGAAACTATAGTTTGCCATATTGCCGGAGCCGGAGATGGTGAGTGCTCCAGTCTCGTCGTCGAATGCCCATGTAGCCTTTTCCCCACATGTACCGTTGTGAGTCTCAGCAACAGCAATCGCGCTGATGTGCAGGAAAGCGTATAAGGCGAATAGAATCTGATATGTTTTCATTAAGCGTATAATTCTTCAATAACGTGGCAAATTTACAAATAAAATTCATAATAATGAAGATATTTTGATTTATTCTTAATAAATTTTTAGTTTTTTAGTGCTGAAAGTTCTGTTTTATTCAAATATTTGTTACTTTTGTATTCGAAATATAAAGATTTTAATTATGAGACGAATATATTTGCTTTTGACCATCGCGATGCTTGGATTCTTTACTTCATGCAGCGACAGTGAGGAGAACAATAATAAAATGACCGAGGAGGAAAGGGGTGTCTTTGACTATGACTGGGGCACTTCTATGGATAGAGTGAAGGAAGGTGTTGCTACCTATCAGACTGAGACGGAGGACTCTACGCTGTATGTGTTGGACTTCAAACCGTCGTGTGTTGTATCGTATCAGTTCACTGAAGGACGCCTGTCTGCGATGGCGATAATCGGACCAAAGGAACAGTTTGACGATGTATTCTTGCAGCATTTGCAGTCTGGCTACACAGAACTTGGCGACGTGACGAGTGGCAAGACGCTCTACGTAAACGACTCGCAAGGCAAACTGATGGAGATAGTTGAGTCATCACACAAAACGAAGCCTTATTATGCTGTAGGCTGGACAAAGTATAGTAAGTGATATGCGTGGGTAGCTTGGGATAAGCAATTCTATAAAACCTCGGAGAGGTTTCCTTTGTGAGACTCCGAGCTTGCTTGCCTGAGCACCTACGGAGCGCAAGTAATCGGCTCTGCCGCTTGACTAGTCCAAGAACACCACCACTCGTCATTCTGAACTTGTTTCAGAATCCCCTACGTGACGAACGTCCTCCATCGCAAAGATGAAGAATTATTCTCAAGTGTTTAGTATGAAACGGCTCGTTCCGAAGGAGATCCTGAAACAAGTTCAGGATGACGTGGTTGGGATTGTTCGGGATGATGAAGGAGAAGGGTATGCATCAGTATCTTTCTTATTCCCGACCTCAGGGAGGGCTTGTTCTCAGATAACAGCGATACATTAACAATACAGGAATAAAGAAAAAGCCCCGGTGCGTTTGCATCGGGGCTTAATGTTGGTTATGTGTTGAATGATTATTCTGCGCGGAGAGTGAAACGCTTGAAGTCAACGATTGTAAGCTCCTTGTCAGCAGCCTTGAGATATTCGTTAACTGTCATCTTAGTGTCCTGGATGAACTCCTGGTTGAGGAGGCAGCTCTCTTTGTAGAACTTGTTCATACGACCGTTTGCAATGTTCAGAATCATCTGCTCTGGGAGGTTTGCAAGCTTCTGCTCAGCAACTTCCTTCTTAATCTTGCGGATTTCGTCAGCCTGAGCCTCAGTAATCATGTTCTTCATGATACCTTCGTTGATGTGCTCTTCGTTTTCGCAGATGTAGAGGTTGAAGCCAGCCTTCTTGAGTGCAGCCTGAACGGCCTTTTCGCACTGCTCTTCCTTAGTCTTCTGGATTGCTACCTGATATTCAGCTTCCTTTACAGACTCTGGAACAGATGCCTCGTCTAATGCAACTGGGTTCATTGCTGCTACCTGCATAGTAACTGCATGTCCCTGCTCAGCTGCAGGCTTGTTAGTCTGAACGAGAACGCAAAGTCCGTGGCGACCCATGTGGTCGTAAGACTCGATGTTCTGACCTTCGATGAAGTTGTATCCGTCGAGTTCCATCTTCTCGCCAGTGACACCGCTACGCTCCTTAACTGCGTCAGCTACTGTCATACCGTCAGCGAGTGTGAGTGCGTTTACTTCGTCGAGGCTCTTAGCCTTTGCTGCTACTGCTGCGTTGATGATGTCCTGAGTGAGGGCAACGAAGTCAGCGTTCATAGCAACGAAGTCAGTTTCGCACTTGAGAGCGATGATAGCACCGAAGTCTTCAGAAACCTTTACGAGTACACAACCGTTAGAAGTCTCGCGGTCGCTTCTCTTGGCTGCGATAGCCTGTCCTTTTTCGCGAAGTATTTGCTTTGCTCTTTCCATGTCGCCATCAGCTTCAGTAAGAGCCTTCTTAACATCAGCAAGACCTGCACCAGTCATAGCGCGGAGCTTCTTGATGTCTTCCATTGTTACTGCCATAATTCTTTTCTGTTATTTTTAGAATGTTATTACCTTTTGTTACTCTTGGATTATTCTGCTGGAGCTTCTTCTGCTGCTTCTTCAGCTTTCTTTGTAGTGCGAGGCTTGCGAGCGCGCTTTGGCTTCTCTTCCTCTTCAGCTTCTTCCTGAGCTTCAGCTGCCTTTTCGTCAGCCTTCTCTACCTTGCGCTCTTCGAGACCTTCCTGGATTGCGTCGCAGCATGCACCGAGGATTACGTCGATACTTTCCTTTGCGTCGTCGTTTGCAGGGATAACGAAGTCGATGTTGTCAGGGTTAGAGTTTGTGTCAACGATTGCGAATACAGGAATTCCGAGGCGGTTAGCTTCTCTGACAGCAATCTGCTCCTTAACTACGTCGATTACGAAGAGAGCACTTGGCAGGCGGCTGAGGTCTGCGATTGAACCGAGGTTCTTCTCAAGCTTCTGGCGCTGACGTGTAATCTGGAGTATTTCACGCTTTGAAAGGTTGTTGAAAGTACCGTCTTCCATGAGCTTGTCGATGTTAGCCATCTTCTTCACTGCGCGACGGATTGTAGGGAAGTTTGTCAACATACCACCTGGCCAGCGTTCGATAACGTAAGGCATGCCTACTGACTGTGCTCTTTCAGCAACTACGTCCTTAGCCTGCTTCTTTGTAGAAACGAAGAGCACGCGCTTGCCGCTCTTTGTAATCTGCTTCAAAGCTTCTGCAGCCTCGTCAATCTTTACGACTGTCTTGTTGAGGTCGATGATATGAATGCCATTGCGCTCCATGAAGATATAAGGAGCCATAGCTGGATTCCACTTTCTCTTGAGGTGTCCGAAATGACAACCTGCCTTCAATAACTGTTCAAAATTTGTTCTTGCCATAATTGTTTTTTATCTTTTACTTATATGCGGTCAGTTACATATTATATATATAGGTGTGCGCCTGACCATGTTTATTATTAAGCAACCTGGCAGTAGTTCAATCCGCAGGGGAAAAGAAATCTGCCAGATTTCGATTTTATATTAACGCTTACTGAACTGGAAGCGACGGCGTGCCTTAGGCTGACCTGGCTTCTTACGTTCAACTTCACGAGCATCACGAGTAAGGAATCCGTGAACCTTGAGGTTCTTCTTATCTTCTGCGTTGATCTTAACGAGTGCGCGGGCAATAGCGAGGCGGAGAGCCTGGCTCTGACCTGTGAAACCGCCACCGTCGAGGTTTACCTTGACGTCATACTTGTCGGCAACTTCGAGAAGTGCCAATGGCTGAGTTACAACATAGCGAAGAATTGCTGATGGGAAATATTCTTCGATGTCCTTCTTGTTTATCGTAATCTTACCTGTACCTTCGCTTACATATACGCGAGCTACAGCGCTCTTTCTACGACCGATTGCATTTATTACTTCCATCTTCTGTCTTATTTATACTGGTTGATATCTATTGTTTTTGGCTGCTGAGCCTGCTTGTCGTGCTCTGCGCCGTCGAAAATATAAAGGTTGTTCAGAATGTGGCGACCGAGAGGACCCTTTGGCAACATTCCCTTTACTGCGTGGCGAACGATACGGTCCATACCGAAGTCCTTCTTGCGAAGTTCAGCTGGGCTGATGAATCTCTGACCACCAGGATAACCAGTGTAGTGTACATACTCCTTGTCAGTTTCCTTCTTACCAGTGAAAACTACCTTAGAAGCATTGATGATGATAACATTGTCTCCGCAATCTGCGTGAGGAGTGAAAGTTGGTTTGTACTTTCCGCGAAGGAGCTTAGCAACCTTTGAGCAGAGGCGACCTACGACCTGATCTGTAGCATCAACAACTACCCATTCTTTCTGGGCTGTTTCCTTGTTTACGGAAATTGTCTTGTAACTTAATGTGTTCATTTCAGTTTTTTATTTATAAAATGTTCTACTTTTTATGTTTCTTTTCTTGTGTCTTGGCTTGGTTTTCTTGTTTCAAACGACCATACACAACTATAAGGATTAGACGAATCTTCTCTTGCAGATAGGATTCCTAACCTTCACCAAACTGTAGCAGCGCATGTTACAACTGCTTGATACTGATTCACTAACCATCGTGTCCGGCCAAAGACTACGACTATTAACACTGCATCTGGGATTCTAAGTCTCTCCCATAATAATCGGTTTGCGGCTGCAAAGGTACATCTTTTTTTTGTATGCACCAAACTTTTTTGTCTTTTTTTTCAATATATTACTGTCTGCTACTGTCTGCTAAAGATGTCTTATATAGTTGTTGTCAGCTAAACATCTGCAACATATTTATAGAACCTGCCTGCACGCGTTTCGTACTCTTGGAAATCTTCGAGCGCAAGGCATGGCTTTCCTCAACCACACCACTAAGCTACCTTATTTTGACAAGTTCTCATACAATGAGCGCTTCGCCTTATCTGCATTGCGTGTGGCATAAAATGGGCATTTCACCCCATCTGTAGGATACAGGCTCCAGTCAATATATGTAGCATCGGGCTTGTCGCTGCTATGGTCGCCTGGATACTGAGGAACGTAGAAATCGTACGTCCAATTAAACCAAGGCATGTTCTTTTGTGCATACTCGTATGGCTCTTTGCCAGCCCTTTCCCATACATCGGCAAGTTCCTTAAGGTGGGCACGGTCGTCGGCACTCAATTCATAATACCAATGGGATGCAGTAGTGGCTGTGGCAGGTGATGCCTTGGGCAGGTCTGCCTCGCTGTTAATCAGCTTGCCTCCTTTGCTGACATCGGTAAACTCATCAGCGACCATAGCATTGTAGTACACCCATGTGTCACACGCAGATTCGTCGGCACCAGTGTACCCGATGATTGTCCCGTCCTCATTGGTCAATGCTTTGAGCTGATATTTCGTGTTGTCGAGATAGACGATAGGATTCGTAGCACCAAATGTTGCGTACAGACTTTGTGTCCTTCCGATGAAGCATGGGTACATAACGTCGGCGAAGTAATCTAAGGAAATGCTACGCCCAGTGCGATACAATCTGCTGCAAGCTGAGAAATACGAAGTGGGTGCGTCGCAATAAATCATGGCAATGGTAATATCCTTATTCTCAAAGCCATTTGCACGTAGCATCTTAACCATACCCTCAAGCGTAGCAAAACTCTCAAATGTTTGGTCAGAAACGAAGCCAGTCTGTTTGCGCAGTGATTTCAAATAGGGTGTTGTCTTCAACGCTGTGGATTTACCCGACGACGAGCTGCCTGTAATAAGCAGTGCCGTCTTGTTGCCTGTGAGCACAGCCTTACGAACCAAGGAATCCACTACAAGACTATCGAGATAAGCTCCAGCTTCGAGGAAGCCTTTTACGTTGAGACCATCATAGCCTATGGGTATCAAGCACTCGCGTGTGATATCAGGATTGTTGGTTACAGGGTCAGGTCGTTCTTCATCCAGAGCCATTCTGCTGAAAATATCCTGCAGCAGCTCGGTCTTGTGTGCCTTGCAATAAGCCAAAGCCTCGGGCGAGTCGGCAAGTGAACGGGAAGCGGACTCGTTTTCATCGTCGTGACAAGCCGATAGACTTGCCATAATAGCAAAAAGCATAAGACTTAAGAACAGATTTTTCTTCATCTTCAATTATATTTAATGGGGTAAAGCGCAAAATACGTTGGCAAAGTTAGTTTTTTTTTTATAATATCATCACTATTGTCAAAAAATTTTTTTATGCTTACCGGATTACCTGCAAAAACTTGTGTTATGAAAAGAATGGTAGGATACGCATTGATATGGCTGCTATTCCTTTTCCCCCTCGAATAATTATCCTTTTTCATTGGCTTTGCCCTCTTCGCATCCCTCAGTTATGCAAGTGTAGAGAATAAACGAAGTCCCCTCCATCTCCCCCCCGAAGGGGAGAGCCTGTTTTTAACACAGGTTTTTGCAGGTGCCCCTAAAAAACGTCGTCTTTTATTTTGTATTTCGCTCAACTTGCACTAACTTTGCAGACTCATTATCCATTCAAATAAAAGAAAGTGAATAAAATGTCATTAAACTTTACAGGGAAGTTGTTCTTCGCGTCAATCTTCTCTATCGCATCAGCATTGTCGTTTGCTCAGCCAAGGGCTGACTATTATACATCTTCTACTCTCGATGGCAAGAGGGGCAGCGAGCTTGAACTTGCTCTAAAGGCAATAGTCTATCCTCACACAAAAATAAAATATGATCATTTGTGGGAGGCGTATGAGACCACAGACCCAGGGCCTTCGCCTGATTCGATACCAAGCTCTTATCATGGTGGAAAGACAGACCTTGTGTATGACATGTACGCATGGATGAGCCAGTTCCCAAAGTTCTATTCCGACAAAGACCATAGTCAGACGGGTGGCTTCAACCGCGAGCATGCTGTGCCTAACTCATGGTGGGGAGGCGAGAGCGGCAATGCGATTGCTTATACCGACTTGCACCATCTCGTGCCAGGTGATGGCGCTGCAAACAATGCCAAGCAGAACTATCCTTTGGGCGAATATAAGGCAGGCATGACTCTTGTGTGGCCTACGGAAACCAAGAAGAATGAGAACGGCAAGGAGTATGTGAAGGCTGACGCACACGACCACTCAAAGATGCCTTGCCATGTGAATGCGTCGCATGTATGGAAGACTACAAGCACAACAGATTATGATGGCGTCACATACTTCTTTGAACCTGCCGATGAATACAAGGGCGACTTTGCGCGTATGTACTTCTATGTAGTGTGCGCCTACGAGGGTATTGACTGGAAAGTAAACGATATGTTTACAACCGTGAGCGGACATACAACTATCAAACCGTGGGCACTCGATATGCTGCTGAAGTGGCATAATGCCGACAAGGTGTCGAAGAAGGAGCGTGACCGCAACAATGCCGTTGAGTCGCTTCAGGGCAACCGTAACCCTTTCATCGACTACCCTGAATTGGTCGATTACATCTGGGGCAGCAAGAGCAGTGAGTCGTTCTGCCTGTCGAATGCAACGAGTTCATACAGCGAGGAATACTCTACGCGTCCATCTGCAAAGTGGAAACTTGGTGGCGAATACGTGTCGAGCGTTACAGCAATGTTGGGAGAAGACTTCACATCGCCTACGCTTGAAGTCGATGCAAAGATGGCTTGCACTACGCAATACACAAGTGACGATGAGAGCGTGGCAACCATCGATGCTGACGGCGTAGTAACCCTGAATGCTTTAGGCACAACAACCATCACCGCCACAGTTACGCCAGTTGAGCCTTCAATCCCTGCTGCAACTGCGACATACATACTCACTGTAGAGAAACCAGTTGATCCTGCATGCTATTTCGCTGAGACGTTTGACAATTGTAATGGAACAGGTGCTAACGATGACGAATGGAGCGGCTCGATAGCGCAAGGTAGCGTTAAGGCAGACTACGAAGGTTGGACCTTGAATAATGTATTTGGTGCAAATCATTGTATAAAAGTCGGTACTGCAGAAAAGGTTGGAAGTGTTACCACACCATCTATTTCCTTTGCAGGCGATGCTGTTATCACCTTTAAGGCAGGTGCATGGAACATAGAAAAAGAAACAACCGACATTACAATAACTGCAACTAACGGCACGCTGTCAGAGTCGTCAATCACACTTACCAAAGGCGCATGGACAGACTATCGACTCTATCTCCCAGGCGTAACAGGCAGCACGAAAATCACTTTTACTGCAAAAGAAAA
>JAUNQM010000080.1 GCA_030536165.1 Prevotellaceae bacterium
TCACGGAAGATAACATCGCCAGCTCCAAAGTAATTCTTGTCAACACCATTGTCTGCAAGTATGTATAGACCTGCATTGGCAGCATCTTCAGAAGTGGCAAATACGCCTTCGGCCTTGTAGCCATAGAAGAGGTTTGCTGCACTTCCAACCATTGTGCGAATAGTTGCGCCATAAACTTCAGAGTCAATATACTGACGGTCTTCAGCAAGTGATGTTATTTCATTTTTATAATGTCCGATGCTTGCACCAACTTCCCAAGACCAATCCTTTGTGGCGATGGCTTTTGCAACGATGCTGGCATTGAATCCAGAATTCTTCAACTCGCCTGAATTAACCCAGTTCTCACTGATACCTGAAAGGAAGCCGATTGTCTGCATCGAGAGCAGGTCGCTTGTGTTGCTTGTGAAATAATTCACTCCAAGATTGATACGGTTGTTGAAGAGATTGGCTTCCAAACCAGCATTAAAGCGACGAGTGGTTTCCCATTTAATATTGGTGTTGCCGATATTGTTGAATGTGAGACCAGAAATAGCATTGAGGAACATCTGCGCACTGAAGTAGCTGCGGGCAGCGTAGTAGTCGATATCATCATTTCCGCTAACATCGTAACCAGTAGTAAGTCGCAGATAATTGATAGCACCAAGATGGAACCAAGGCTCATTAGAGATAACCCAAGATGCCTGAACCGAAGGGAAAATACCCCATACGGCACCAAAGAGTTTCATTCCACCATCAGCATCCTTTCCGAAACGCGATGAACCTGTGGCGGTAAGGTTGCCTTGCAAGTAATAGCGACCGAGGTAGTTGTAGTTTGCCTGAAGATAAGCATCTACTGTGCGCCATGAATCATTAACGCCACTATCTTGTGCATTAAGCAATCCGGAACTCATGAACGGAGTCTTGTCACTACCTGTATTGTAGCCTAATTGAGCATTGTTGGTGTATGTCTCGAAGTTCATTCGTAAGCCACCGAATGCTGAAATATCATGGGCGTTGTAACGGTTAGACCACGAAAGACGTGTATCACTCTGTATTGACATCTGCTTCGATGCAAGTGAACGCACTTCGTTCTCACGATAAGCACTTACGCTGGCAACGTAATACGTAGGCACACCATTTATAGGGATATAATACTTCTCATTTGTATTGACAAGGCTATAACTGAAATGCTCCAATAAAGATAGGTGTGGGTTGAACTGATATTTCGGAGTTACTGCAATGTTGAGAATGGAGTTCTCGAAATGATTCTTTATCTTGGCATCACCATACACATTAAGTGCAAGTGGATTACCTATCTTGTAGTTATAATTGGAATAGTTTGCCAAAGCCTCGTCGAGATAAGTCTCGTCAGTAATGTCGATATAGTCGTCGCTGAGTACGCCTTGACCATAAGAATAAGGACTTATGAATGGTGCTTTCACATACGCCATAAATGAAGGTGAAGTCGGTGTACCCTCGTCATACTGACTAGGCGCGCCATCGTCGCGAATATTTCTTGTGGTATTGCCGAACGAAGCATCAAAGCGAACGCTGAGCTTTGACAGCAGATTGATGTCGGTGTTGAAACGGATGTTAAGGCGATCCATGTCGTTATACTTCAAATTGCTTTGAGCATTTGTGTAGCCTACAGTGAGATTGTAGCTTGCCACATTATCACCACCTTCAACGTTTATACCGTAATTCTGCGTCAGGGCTGAACGATAAATAAGGTCTTTCCAATCAACGTTGTTATGATACTGCTTATAGTAATAATAATTTGGATCGGCATTAAGGAACTTGAAGTTCGTTATCTTTGTTCCTGTGCCTTTCAACATTTCAGACGCATAGCCACGATACTGCTCACCGTCCATCATAGAGATGTACTTCGGTTCAAACATCACACCAGCAGATGCTGTTGCGGTGATGCGGGTTGCGAGCGACTTGCTACGCTTGGTCTCGATGACGAGAACACCATTAGCACCACGTGCACCATAGAGGGCAGTAGCATTGCGAACAAGAGTGACTTTTTCTATGTCTGCTGGATTGATTGTGCTGAGAATGTCGTTGAAGAACCCATCGTGCAACATAGTGCGACCGTATTCCTGGTCAATAATTACACCATCAACAACTACTAATGGTTGTGCATTGATGTTAAGTGAGTTCAAACCTTGAACAAACATCACGTTTCCGACACCTGGAGTGCCATTGCGGCTGACTGTATAGGCGTATGCACCAAGATGATCCTGAACGTCTTCCTTAATGTTTATTGCGTCGGAATACTGGAACTTGCTTGCCTCATGATTGTCTTGAACATTCACATCCTCGCTGTATTCTGCCGAGAATGTGGCAGGGAACAAAGATGCCTTTTTTTGTTCTGAGTCCTTGCTCAAAGCAAGTACAACAGAATTGTATTCAGGACAGTTGACGTAGAGAGAAGGAGTGAACGTCGGGACATTTAATTTGTAAGCACCTTTCTCATCGGTCAAGGCACTATAACCTGCAACGCCATAAGCCGAAACCAAAGCACCATTGATAGGAATGCCAGTCGTGGCATCAACCACAATGCCGCAGACTTCTCTGGTCTTATAATTCTCATGGGTAGGAGCTATCTTGCGAACAGACACAACTTCATCTTCATCCTCAAAATCGTCTTGTGCGTAGCAATTTGCACTACCAACACACAATAACAAAACGCCCAAAATAATGTGCGGTAATAGACGATTATTATTTTTCATATATGTCTTTTTCATATCTTCAGTTGTCATTTATCAGTTTGACGAAGTCTTTCTATGAGGTTTGAATACAATGCAGTCGAGACGCAATGTCTTTGTGTAAGTACCATTTTTCTCCTGAGAGTTACTAACACGACTTTCAATCAGCATTTTTACCTGTGGCTTGCTCAAACCAACAGACGCTGTTGGGAAACTGTAAGTTCCGATAAACACTGAATCAACCTTCGTTGGGTCAGTAGTGAAGTTTGAGGTTGTCTTGTAGTTCTCTTGCTTTCCCTGCTGATTGTTGTAGTAAAGTGTAGCGCGGAACATCGTAGGAACTCGCTGAGTCACGGATACAAGTGTGTCGCCAGCTACAGCAGGCACGGCGACAACATATACATCGTAATCTACATTCGACATAACGTCGGCAATATTAAACACGGCTTTAGGTGCAGAACTTCCGCTTGGCTGCACTTGTGAATATCCATGTCCTGACACATTATTATAATAAGGATTGTCTGTCGCAACGCTAACGTATGTAAGTTCGCGTGTTGACTTCGAATCAACAGAATCGAGTGTTGCCTTATCCTCGCCTTCCATTACTATCTCGCGCATGAATGTATTATATTTATCGTAGTGCCAGATAGAATCCTTGAGCACCATGCCATTGCTGCAGACTATCTGCTGCGCACCATCGAATACACCTCCTGCATCGAAAGGCTTGTCATACTGGCAATACTTTTTATCGTAAGAGCCCCATGTGCGATAGCGCATTTCGTACGGCACGGCGTTAGTTGATAATACCGAGTCACGTATTGACTTATCTGGATTGTTTGTGCGACTGAAAACAGTTCCCATCATTGCAGCAATTCTTGGCAGAGTATAGACAAGAGAGTCGCGATAGGCAATTGTATTATCAAAATTGTAATAAGATGTATATTCATTAACAAGGCGATCCCAAACCTTGTTTGTTGGTACTGACATCCAATATGTACTATCTTCGTTATCAATCTTGCCAAACATTTCAAGTAGTTCGTTTTCCAATACTGTTACCGAATCAAGATACACCGTCTTACCATCAACAATCTCTCCGGCAACACTCTGTGCTGGGTCGAATCTCTCAAAATTGAATGAATATACGAAATCTGCTATATTTGAAAAGTCTGTATCGCGTACAAGGTATTCGAATACGTTTGGCGTATAGTCAACTACTTCGGAGATGACATACATTATGCCATTTGAACATGAAATGCTGTATGCTATTGGAGCATCTGCAAACGTGTTGCAATTCAATCCGATTGCCTTACCATTCATCATGTTTATAGAGTCCTGGGTAAGTGAAGACACAGAATGGTTATAGAGTGCAATGTGATTCTTGATGAACTCTTTTATTACCGAATTCTCCTTCTCTGGCACGCCGTTATTCTTTTGTATTCCATACGATTCTATCAGTCCTTCTGCCTGTTCTTTATTCAAACTGGCATTTACTGGGGCAAAGACTGTGAACACCTGCGAACTTTCAAGTGTTTGTTTCATCCCACACGCTTCAAGCACAGAAACGAAATTCGACAAATCCCTGTTCGCTGTGAGTGATTGCCATAACGACCCATCACCCAGCGTCTTCACCTCATAGTGGTCATCCCATTTATCAGTACATGAGATGAATAGGAGTGAAGTGACTGCAAACAGACTTAAAATGTTTATTATTTTCTTCATAATAGTGGATTTTCAATTATCAATTCCCAATTTAGCAAAGCCTTATAAATCGTCTTCTTGTTTTCCTTCGTCTGTAACTCCATAGACGCTTTTCGGAACTATCTCAAGATAGTCGAGCATTGCCTCGTTGTCGTTTCCTTGTTTTGATGAAACGGCACGCAATCTCAGATAATGGTCTTCACCTGGTGCAATGTGAACCGTACAGAGGACTATTCTGATTGTCGCATATTCGTTTGAGAAAGGATACTTTGTTGAACCGTTTGTATGGAATGCTCCGTTTGCTCCACGGTAGTATCCTTTGTTTTTCAATGTCTTTCTGTCTTCCTGCTTCTCCTCATCGGTCATTGATGTGTAATCTCCATTCTTGGTATAGTCGTCACCGAGCAAAGAAGCATTTCTCAAGTCTTTATTCATATCCAAAGGAATTCCCTGCGGAACATCATCGAAATATATCTGTGCCACTCCACGCAGTCCTTCCATCGCAGCATATCCAAGACGTATCTGGAAGTCGCTTTCGAATGGTACAGGCGGTATGCGGAATGTAACGTCGTAGTTGCCCTGACAGTCAAATTCGTCACCATTGTATGACCAATAGTTCTGGTGAGGGCGGCGGTAGATGAAGTATCCGTTGCCACCAACTTTCACGCCATCGAGGTATCCGTCAGGGAAATAATAGTTGCGACCATATTTGAATGTGTGGTCGTAAGACGTTGCATAGTTGTCGTCATCGTGTGTCCTGTCGCCGTTCATGCGTATGTTGTTCGTCATCAGTTCTGGGAACAATGCCGAGAAGTCGATACGTATTCGGCAGTTGAATACCTTGTCGCGAACTTCATTAGTGAATGCAAGCACATCGTCAACATAGAAATAAAGTCCGTTGAGTGCTTGCCTATCGTATTGTGGATGAACATTCTGCTGTATGTGGCAGCCTTCAATCTGGTATTGCGCATCGTAACGGCGATTTATGTAACGCTCGTTCAACGTGCCAGCACCTACCATACTTCGAACTGTCAGATGCTCAACCTTCATCATTGTGTAAGGCAATAATGTCTCAAACCATTCGGTAGGATTCATCTTGTCGGTGTATATTCCGAAATCGTCGCGTACCGTCAAGAAGTTCCATCCCTGCACGTTTCTGTTTAGCACATGGTAAGCCATGAAACGATAGAGAGGGTTCTTCGGAGAGTTAAGATTCTCAAAACTATGTTCTGGTGTATTTACATCCTCATTATAGATTGGGTCGTAAATCTGGCAAGCGAGATTGTACAAGTCGCGCAAATCCTTTACATTATACTTTTCCTGCAAGACACTGTCCGTCACAACAAATGCAGTGAAACCATAGAGTTTTTGGTCAGGAGGTGTTGCTGCTTCATGGTTAGAAGCACCTGAAATATAATCATGGAAATAGTTTGACGATGTAGCATCTGGCTCAGGATATGACTCGTCTTTATATTTATTCATCGCCTCTGACAAGCCTGTTGACTTCAATGCAGCTGAATAGATTGAAATCTTTTCGTTGTTACTTATCAGGTCTGGCAGCAGGCGGTTAGAGCTTTCCAGCACCTCATTGATTGGCTGCATGATACCGTTTTCAACAGAGTCGTCTTGCAGTTCAAAGCTTATCTCAGCCTCGCCATTTACGATGACTACGGCATTATTGTTCTCATCTACGCCATGCGAGATTTCCAATGGGCGACGGTTCATGTTCTGCGATGCAAGCACTCCGTCTTTCATTTCGAATGTTGAATACATCACATTCACAAGGTGCGTACGCGCAAGTGTGTCGCAATCTGCTGTTGTCATATCGCTTACAGAGCCTATGCCTTTCTTCTTGAGGTATTTCTCCATAGCCTCATTGTTAGGGCAGAAGCATGTGTAATGGCCGTATGCCGACAACTGGTCAATGAGTCCTGCACGTGTAACTGCTTCGGTAAACATGCTGTACTCTTGACGATTCTGAAGGTACTGGCTCATCATCTCGCCATTGAAGACATAATAGTTTTCTGCATCTGGGTCGTCAGAACATGAGTATAGACCTATGCTGCAACAACCGACCAGCAAACAATAGATAATCAGTTTCTTAATGTTCATATATTTCAGTTTTCTATTTTCAGTTCTAAGCTTGTCGAAGTCCTCTTTTTGTGTTGTGGCTTTTTATAGCCTTTCACACCTTAGGTGTTCAGCGCGTCACACCTTAGGTGTTTGGTATGGTCACACCTTAGGTGAGACTTTTTTCACACGTTAGGTATGTTAAGCTTAACACCTTAGGTGTGGAGGGCAAATATTAACGACGTCTCTGTCATTGCTTCTTTATGCATTTACTAATAATCTCAAAAACCATCGAGTTAGTGTATATTGTACTTACTACTGTTAAAGGCGCTCTCGATGCCTCTTCCATTTTGCCGAGCCCTTTTTTATCCCAGTTGGGTGTGGGGGTAGGGTAGGGCTATTAGTTTTGTTCGTAGCTGCTGTTTTCGCCGCTTCCGAATGCTGGATTCTGCACCAGGTTGGTGTTTGCCTTAATCTCATCGAGGTTGTAAGGCCAGTAAATGGCTTCCATACGAGTGAGTTTACTATCGATGACAGAGCCGTTTTCTGTGCTCTTTAGTCTGACTTTCGTACGGAGATATTTAGTGTTTCCTTCGCGCTGAGCCCTGCGTACCAGGTCGAAATAGCGCTTGCCTTCGAAGATAAGTTCACGTTCACGCTCGTCATATACGAGGTCTGTTATCAACTCCTTGCTTGGATAATTGGCTATCTGGAGCGTGTCTTTTAATGTTGCCTGATAGAGTGAACGCTTGTTTATTGCAGTCACAAGTTCGAATGCACGATTGCGCAGATCTACATCTTTTTCAGAAAGTGTGCTTGCGCCTTCGTCCATTAACTGCGACAGGGCTTCTGCTTTCAAAAGCATAATGTCGGTCAGGCGATAGATTATGTAGTTTGATTTGTTGCGTGAGTCATAGTTGCTGCCATAGGTTGGATAAACGGCTCCCCAGCTACCACTGGTGTAGAATGAATTGGCATTAGGGTCGCCTAACATGACATTTGAACTAACTGTGAATTTATTGATTGCGTTCGGTGTAGGGTCGCTTCCGCCACCTACAAAGCGGAAATTCTCATACGCTCTACCGTCATATTTATTGGAGAATATCACTGGAGTGGTAAGAGAAATGTCAGATGCAACATATTCTGATGGCTTTACATAAGGCTCTGGACGTCCACCGAAGAAATCACTTACAGGTCCATTAGACGGCATGTTACCTTCGCTTCCCTTGACGAATGTAAGTTCAAAGATGGTCTCGCTGCTGCCTCCTTCGACGAAGATGGATGTGAATGCGTTGCCGAAATAGTTGGTATAGCCGCTATATTTAGTTGCGATAAGAGGATAGTCGTTGAAGTCGGAGAAGTCGTGTTCGACCCTATCCTCGTTTTCTTCAGCTTGCTTTTTCTTTGCTTCAATAATCAAATCTGCATATTTGATGCAGTTGTTGTAGTCTTTTTTCCAAAGGTACATGTCGCAAAGCAAGGCATAGATTGCTTGCTGTGTCATACGTCCTGTCTGATAGTTTTCTTTGGTTTCGGGATATTTCTGGATTGCATCGCCTTTGACTTGCTCTAATGATGCAATCAAGTTATCGAGAACTTGTTCAAACGGAGTTGCAGGCAGATTAAGCGTCTGGTCGTCGCTAAGGAATGCTTCTTCTGTGTAAGGCACATCGCGGAAAGTGCGAATCAGATAGAAATAGCACAACGAACGAATTGCCGTTAGTTCAGCAATATGTGCTTTCAACTCAGTAGGAGCGTAGGCAGGATCCTTCGCTGCAACCTGTGGAGCATAAAGCATGGCGATGTTGCAACGGTTAATGATGGAATAAAAGTCCGCCCATGATGTATAGGCATTGTTAGCCGTGAGGTTTCCTTTCAGGACACGCTCAAGGTTTACATCTCTTTCTATCGTACCATTGTTTATGACATTCTCGGAACGGAATTCACCCCAAATCATTATTCTGCTGAGATAACCATACGACTGCATTCCAGAATAACAACCAGCAATGACGTTTTCCACATCGCTCTTTTCGTTCCAGAACTGTTCGAGTGTTATCACGTTCTGAGGGTCAACTTCGAGAAAATCCCCACAACTTGAAAGCGAGAACAAGGCAACTATGACATATATGTTGATAATCTTTTTCATATTATATTCGATTATTCGATAGTTCAATTATTCGGTTAGAATTAGAAAGTGATGTTTACTCCCAGGGTATATGAACGTGCTCGTGGCGTCTGCCCCCAGTCGGTAGCAGCACCGTAGCCTCCGTAGCTGACATCAGGGTCAACACCAGTATATTTAGTCAATATAAATGGGTTGTTGGCACTCAGGTAGAAACTTAATTGGTTCAAACCGATTGCCTTGAGCTGTTTCTTCTTGAACGAATATGAAATCTGAGCATAACTCATTCGCAAATAAGAACCATCTTCTACGAATCGGTCACTTACAAGAGTGTTATAGTTTGATGTTGCTCCATACATTGCACGAGGAATGCTTGTCTCGTCGCCTTCCTTGCGCCAACGATAGTTTACTGCCTGGCTTTGGTTATTATTGCCAATCATAGCCTCTGCATCAAGACGTGCCATATTGAGAATCTTGTTGCCTACACGGTAAGTGAACTGTGTGTTGAATCGCCAGTCTTTATATGTAAAGGTGAAACCGAAACC
>JAUNQM010000340.1 GCA_030536165.1 Prevotellaceae bacterium
CAGTATTTCTTCAAATATAGGGAAGTAGAAGTTGGCTGAACCGAGCAGGAAACTCACCGTAGGTCTCAGTCTGCCTGTGTATTTGTCAATCACCTTGCGCACGACATCGTTATACACCATTTCCATAAGCCTTGGCAATCGGCTGAGGCGTTCTACGTAGATGGAATCGGAGATTTCTGCGCTTATGTCGCTTGTGTCGCAGTCGAAGGCTTTGAGATATTGCTTTGCATTGTAGTCGTTGAGCATACTGTCAACGTCGTACAGCAATGCTTCTGGCAAGATTATTTCAGGTTCTGCTGGCTTCACTTCCGCCTGCACGGTCGAGTCTGTCGCTGCTACCGAGTCGGCCACAACGGTCTCCTGCGCCCATGCTATGGTTGTGAGCATTGTCAGTGTTAGTATATTGATTAGTTTTTTCATCATATTAGAATTGCAGACTGCATTGTACGCCTACCGACGAGGACACAAGCGGATTCGACGATGTCGGTGTACTCATAACCGTAGGTCGCACTTTCATCGAAAGGTCGCGGCTGATGTCGAAGTTCGACATCTCTGCATCCACGTAAGCGTCTATTATTGAAACGGCATACACGCCCAGCAGACAGAAGAAACTCAGGTCGCGCCATCGGCGGTATTTATCCTTACGACTCTTGAAGATTTGCTTGTAGCGCTCCATGTTTGAGGCGTTTATCTTCGTTCCGAGATGCAGGAACTGGTTGTAGCTCTCTGTCTGTGGATTATCGTCCATTATGTCGAGGTATGCCTGTGAATAGTCTTTATACATCTGCCCATTCCATCTCAATGCGTAGATGCATCCCACGAAACCTCCGTAGAAGATAGGCAGTTTCCAGAATTTGCGGTTGTAAATCTGTCCGCCTCCAGGTATCACCATAGCCAGCCAGAGTGCTTTCTTAGGGTCGGGACGCCACGTACTCCAGTCGCGCGGCACCTTGACTTTCTTTGGCACAACCACGGAGTCAGCCAGCTTCAGTGTGTCCTGCTCCGGCTGCATTAGCCTTATGCTGTCGGCGGCTGCCTGCTTCATGCGTTCTGCCTGACGTAAGGAGTCGAGCAACACAGCCTCTGCCTGTGTCGGGGCAGTGGTCTGCGCTTGGGTTGTGAGAGCCACCATGCAGCTCACAGCAAGCAGTAGTATGGTCTTATATATGTTTTGCATTCGCCCAAACTCGACTATTCTC
The DNA here is from genome assembly GCA_030536165.1 of Prevotellaceae bacterium. Taxonomy (GTDB): domain Bacteria; phylum Bacteroidota; class Bacteroidia; order Bacteroidales; family Bacteroidaceae; genus Prevotella. Next base: position 1,200 of record JAUNQM010000340.1, read on the forward strand.
GATTATCAAAACTCAATTTTTGTTTGTAGGTCCACCCCAGTTCCCCTCCTACGGGGAGGGGTTAGAGGAGGGCCCCTATTTCCGATGCCAGCACGTCATAGTCCTCTAAATGTCCGCGTCGGATTACGGTCTCAAAGAGTTTGTCGCCAAACATTGCCTTGAGTTCGGCATATACCACCACGGTCAACCGAAGCCTTTCATCAGCCATCGTGAGCAGTATTCCGTTTATTTTCAGCGCAGGGTTGCGGGTGGCTTTTACGGTTTTTATCTGGTTCAGAAGGCGTGCAAGTCCTTCCGTTGCCTTACATTCGCACCTTACTGGTATCACAACCTCGTCGGCTGCAGCAAGTGCGCTCGACGTGAGCATACCCAACGACGACGGACAGTCTATGAGAATGACGTCGCACTCGTCACGCATACTGTCTGCCACCGAGCGGAAATGTCCCCATTTGCTTTCGGTGTCGGCTTCCGACATCTCAAACTCAATAAGGTCAGGGGCTTGCATCGGGTCGGCATTGATTACTCGTGCCCTTACGCCGCGTCTCGCAAATGCCTCGGCAAGTTCGTGCGTAGTTGTGGTCTTGCCCACACCAGCCTTGTCGTTAGCTATCGCAATTACCCTACACATGTTTTCGTTTATATGACTATGCGCATATTCGTTGCAAAATTACTAAATATTTTTTGAAACAAGGCGATTTATCATGTATAATTTTTCTTAAACAGGCATATAACACCCCAAATTGTACATTGTAAATGGTAAATTGTACATGATTCGACACCTTATTATATTACGCGCACGCACGCCCGTGCACGCGCGTTATGAGCACAAAAAGAAGAAAAGTCCTGCTTTTTTGCGATTTTTTTCAATAGTTGCCAAATTTTTTATCGAATCTACAGAAAGTGTTGCGCAGGTGCATATATGGCATTTCTTAGCCCTCTACACCTGAGGAATGACTGACGAAACACCTGAGGTGTGGACTATGGTTACACCTCAGGTGTGACGCGTCGAACACCTAAGGTGTGAAGGCCTCCGA
>JAUNQM010000341.1 GCA_030536165.1 Prevotellaceae bacterium
TTACTCGCATAGTTGGCGAAGATAAGGAAGGTAAGAAACAACTTGATAATTTCATATCAGTTGACGAACCTTATCCTGTAATAGTAACTACATCTGAACTGCTTTCAACTGGTGTTGACTGTAAGACATGTGGACTCATTGTTATTGATAAGGAAATAGGCTCAATGACTGAGTTTAAGCAAATTATCGGTCGTGGTACTCGACTTCGCAAGGACAAAGATAAGTGGCATCTGGAGATTCTTGACTTCCGCAATGCAACAGCCAAGTTCAAAGACCCAGCTTTCGATGGAGATCCAGAGCCTCCGAGAAAGCCGGCTGGCAAGACCCCAATGAAATATGAAATCCCTGACGATGATGGCTCTGGCATAGTTGGCGAAAAAGACCCGCACGAAAAGTATATCATCAATGGTCAGAACATACACATCGCTCATGAGATTGTAAGTATATTGGGCGAAGATGGAAAAACAATGAAGACCGAAAGCGTGCAAACTTTCGCTCGCAACCAGATTCGAAGTCGTTTTGAAAGCCTAGACAAGTTTGTACAGACATGGAGTGAAGCAGAGCGCAAGCAAGCAATCCTTGACGAGCTGAAGGAATATGCAATACTCATTGATGCAGTTCGTGAAAAGAACGAAGCGTTAAAGGATGCTGACATCTTCGACATCATTTGTCATGTTGCCTTTGACCAGCCACCTCTTACTCGTAAGGAGCGTGCCAACAATGTAAAGAAACGCAACTATTTCGGCAAGTACGAGGGTAAGGCACGTGAAGTACTTGAAGCATTACTCGACAAGTATGCTGAAAACGGCATTCTCGATTTTGAGCGTGCAAACATTTTGGAGATTCCTCCATTTAATCAAATTGGTAAACCGACTAAGATTATCAAACTCTTTGGTGGTCCTGCAGGTTTTGAGCAGGCAATTAAAGAACTTGAAGAACAAATCTATAAAGTAGCATAACTCTATGGCAGTAAACAATATAATCAAACGAATACAAAACATCATGCGCTCAGATGCTGGAATTAACGGTGATGCGCAGCGCATTGAGCAGATGACTTGGATGTTCTTCTTGAAGGTTTATGACACTCAGGAAGAAACATGGGAATATAAAGCCTACAAAGAAAAGAAACAATATAAGAGTATCATCCCAGAACCTCTCCGTTGGCGAAATTGGGCTATTGACGAAAAGGATGGAGAAGCCCTTACTGGTGATGAATTGTTGAGTTTCATAAATAATGTCTTGTTCCCTGTTATCAAGGGGCAAGATGTTGAATACAATGGTGAGACAATCAATGGTATTGTCGTGTCGGCAGACACCCCTCGTTATAAGAGTATTGTTCAAGAGACTTTCGTCGATTTGAACCAATACATGAAAGATGGCACTTTGCTCCGTCAAGTAGTCAACATTGTCAACGAGATAGAATTTGATGATGCAGATGATCGTCACACCTTTGGGGATATTTACGAAGGAATCCTCAAAGACCTTCAGTCTGCAGGTAATGCTGGTGAGTTCTACACCCCTCGTGCATTGACAGATTTTATTGTAAAAATGCTCAACCCTCAGTTGGGTGAAACATTTGGTGATTTCACGTCAGGCACTGGCGGTTTCTTGACCTCTGCCTTAAACCATATGGCAACTCAGGTGAAGAGCGCAGCTGATGGTGACAAACTTCAGCATGCCGTAGTTGGTCAGGAGTGGAAGCCTCTGCCATATCTTTTGAGCATCACGAATCTCTTACTTCATGATATAGAAGCACCAAATATTCGTCACTGTGATTCGTTGGGTACAAACGTCGGTGACTTCAAAGACTCAGACAAGGTGGATGTTATTGGTATGAATCCACCTTATGGCGGTAGTACTGGAACCTCGGTGCAGAGCAATTTCCCAAGTGCATATCGGAGCAGTGAAACAGCAGACCTTTTTATTGCCTTGATTATGTATCGCCTGAAAGTTGGTGGTCGATGTGGTGTCATTATCCCCGATGGATTCCTTTTTGGTACAGATGGCGCGAAATTAGCATTGAAAGAAGCATTGTTGCGTAAGTTTAACCTGCATACTATCATTCGTCTGCCTGGTTCAATTTTTGCGCCATATACAAGTATTGCTACAAACATACTATTCTTTGACAATGAAGCGGCAGAAGGAGCATCAGAAGGATTCCGAACAAAAGAAACATGGTTCTATCGTTTGGATATGCCCGAAGGTTACAAGCATTT
>JAUNQM010000081.1 GCA_030536165.1 Prevotellaceae bacterium
GTTGTTCTCGCGATAGAGGTCGCCGACCGTGAGGCGTGTGTTGGCATCAAGCACCGCGTGGCGTAGCGGAAGGTGGTCGTTGTCAGATATGTAGTTGACACTTTTGATGTTGTATCGCGGATGCGGCACTGCCTCCATGTTGTTGTTTGCCTTGTAGAGGTCGAGCGTGAGAGTCAGGTCGATGAGTCTTGAACCTTGAATGGTGTCGGCTATGTAACTTATGAACTCTTTGTTGAACTTGTAGTAACCGAGGTTGAGTAGCTTGGTTGTGATGCGCTTGCGCTCGTTGTCGAGATGGTCAATGTCGAAGCGAATGCCTTCGTGGATGGTCTTTTCAGAGCGCTTTTCTGTGCTTAGTATAGCTGCGATGTCTTCATCCTTGATGTCGTAGTTCACATTCTTTATGAAATAGGCGTCGCCAGGATGAAGGGTGTATGTGACCCTTACTTTCTTTCCTTTGGTCTTGAGTGCAACTGAAGTCTCACCATGCAAGTAGCCCATGTTTTGTAATGCTTGGTCAAGGTTTTCCTTTGTCTGTCCCACAAGTTCAGGATTGTAGAGCACAGGTTCTTCGCCAAGATGCTGAAGCACTCGGTTGTACCATTTCGATGAGTCGCGACCGGCGAGCGAATAAGTCTTCAGCGGAATGCGGAAGAGGGAAAAGAGTTTTGAATTGGAGTTGAGCTTTACGAAGTCTTTGACTTGCGAAGGCTCCACGTCGTCGTTATCGCTTACCACTTCAACCTTGTCGAGCAGGTATTCACCGTCGGGCACAAACTTTGTAGTTGCGCACGAACTCAGCATCAAGAGGAGTGTCGATGCAAGGATGAGGAGGTATTTACCATTAACCATTTGCAATTTACAATTTACGGTTTTACCTCGGAGTTTCTTCTGAACTCTGACAATGTGATTGCTGTAGCTACAGCTACGTTGAGGCTTTCAGCTCCTGCGCGTGTGGCTGGTATCAAGAGGCGGTGGCTTATCTTGCTGCGTAATGCTTCTGAAATGCCATTGCCCTCGTTGCCCATCACGATTATTCCGTTTGCAGGCAGTTGCTCATTATATATATTATGCCCGTCGAGGAATGTGCCGAAGACTGGGATGTTACAGTTGTCAATCAACTCTGACAGGTCGCAATAGACTACCTTTACCCTTGCGAGACTTCCCATCGTGGCTTGCACGACTTTCGGACTCCAGCAATCGACCGTGTCGGCAGAACAGAAGATTGTGTCGATGCCAAACCAGTCGGCAACGCGAATGATGGTGCCGAGGTTGCCTGGGTCTTGTATCTTGTCGAGTGCAAGGTAAAGTTTTGTATTATCGATGGAAGTGATGTCTATGTCTAATTCAGGCTTTTCGAAAATGCCGACGACGCCTTGCGGATGTTGCAGGAAGGTTATCTTCCTCACATCATCTTCTTCATCGTATGTCTCGATACAGCGATACGCCTTCTTCATTTCCTCGACCACCTTGTGACCCTCGGCAATGAAGAGACCTTCCTTGTCGCGATATTTCTTATATTCGAGCGACTTGATGAGCTTGATTTTTGCCTTGCTAATCATATCGAGTGCAAATTTACTAAAAAAAATACAAAATTTATATCAAATGCCTAATACTTTTATTACCTTTGCAGTGATATGAGAAAGATTTTGTTATTATTTGCAGTCATTTGCCTGTGTTCGACGATGACTGCAAACGTCGAGAAGCTCTCACCTTTAGTGCGTGAGGCGGCAAAGAGTGTGAATGGATTTAGTAAGAATACTAAATCGGCAAGTCCATCGAAACGCACTATCACGGCATTCGTCAAGGCCGACGATGCAGATGTGCTGGTGAAGAATGGTTGCAAGATTTATGCCGACTGGGGCGATTTGTTCATTGCATCTGTACCTCTCGACCGCATATACACGCTCTCGGAAATGGAGTCGGTGCACGCTATTTCGGCAAACAAGCCAATGAGCTTAACCAACGATACCACAGCCGCACTAATTGGGGTGAAGAAGGTGTGGAACGGCTACAACCTGCCTCAGGCTTTTCGTGGCAGTGGAGTTGTCGTGGGCATACAGGACATAGGTTTCGACTTCACGCACCCAACCTTCAATGGACGCATTAGGAAGGTATGGGACATGCTTTCGCGTGATACCGTTGGGAGCAATCTTCCTGTTGGTCGTGAGTATGACGAAACAGAACTTCCACTTATCGAACATTCATACGATGGCTTTGAACAAACCCACGGAACGCATACTGCAGGTTCGGCAGCGGGTAGCGGATACAAGGGCAAGTATAGTGGCATGGCACCTGAATGTGACATCGTCATGGTGGCAGCGGCTATGGGTGATAATTCAAACCTCATCGACAGCGCCGACTTATATAAATACACAGACGCAGTTGATATTCTCGGTTTCAAATATATGTTCGACTATGCCGAGAGTCAGGGCAAGCCATGTGTCGTTTCGTATAGTGCAGGTGCGAGAGAGAACTTCTACGATGAGGATCTTTATATGGAGGCTTTGGGCAAGCTTGTTGGTCCTGGAAAGATTTTTGTGTCGTCGGCTGGCAACAGCGGAAACGACAAGTCATATTTGCAAAAGGCTAACACACAAGAGCCTGATACGTTCAAGGTAAGTGCAAGTAGAGGCGTGGGATATTTTGTGAAGTCGAAGGATTTTGTTGACAACACCGTGTATGTAGATACAGCCAGGCTGACTTATACCACCGAACAGATTCTGGCTCGCGAAGATTCAACGATTGAGGACACAGTTGCAACCTCTCACGGTGCTGTGATTGTAAGTGTAAGGTTCTATCCATCGTGCTGGGACGATGAGAATGTTTATGAAATCAATGTCGATACTACGAGGATTTGGTTTGACTACATCACCACCGACCCTGAAGCAGCTGTCTATATGCGTGCAGGTAGTATAAATGATGAACAAGCCGTCAGTCGTTACAACGTCGGTCGCCCTTCTTCTTCGCCTGATGCAATCAGCGTTGGCGCTGTGGGGTATATAGATTTCTTCTTCAACTATAAGGGCAAGATGGTCGTGTTTGATGGTGGCACGAAAGGTAAACTTGCTTTCTACAGTTCGCGTGGACCTGCATTCTCTGGCATCATGAAGCCTGATATTGTTGCACCTGGGAGCAATATTGTCTCGTCGTACAATAGTTTCTATCTTGAGCACAACCCAGACGCGAGCGATATAAATAGCGACATTGAGCATTTTGAATATGGTGAGCGCATCTATCCGTGGAATTCAAATGCGGGCACGTCAATGGCTGCGCCTATCGTCGCAGGTACAATTGCATTGTGGTTGCAAGCCAACCCTTCACTTACAAAGGACGACATCATTGACGTCTTTGCCCACACGGCAAAGCAGAATGCGGAACCGTTGCTCGAATATCCTAATAATATGTATGGCTATGGTGAGATTGATGCTTACGAGGGACTTATTTATATATTAGGCCTGGAAGGAATAGTATCACCGAAGATGGTCAGCCCTTCAGTGTTCCCTTTGCGTGAAGGTGAGACGATGACTATCTACACGGTCGATGGCAAGCAGGTCAGTGAAATGACTCACGGCATCTACGCCATTGAGATAAAGAGCCAAGACCCTTCGCGCTGTGGCTCAATGCTGATTAGAAAGTAATTTATAAAACGATACATGAACAACTATAAGATTATCCTTGCCAGCAATTCGCCGCGCAGAAAGGAACTGCTGGCTGGACTCGACTTGGATTTCACTGTGAAAGTGTTGCCTGGCATCGACGAGTCGTACCCTGACGACATGCCAAAGACTGAGGTCGCACAGTATATATCGGTGAAGAAAGCCGAGCCATACAAGGCGTTGATAGCCGACGACGAACTCGTGATTACCGCTGACACGGTAGTCATCTGCGACAATCAAGTGCTTGGTAAACCGAAAGACGCCGAAGATGCGCACGCTATGTTGTCGATGCTCAGCGGCAGGACTCATCAGGTCGTCACAGGTGTCTGCCTGACCACAACGAAGGAGCAACGTCAGTTTTCAGTCGTTACTAATGTCACTTTCGACGAACTCACGCCGCAGGAAATAGACTACTACATAGAGCATTACCGCCCATACGACAAAGCTGGTGCATACGGCATACAGGAGTGGATTGGCTATGTAGGAGTCACGCGCCTCGAAGGTAGTTACTTCAACGTGATGGGCTTCCCAGTGCAAAGAATCTATAAGGAAATCAATAAACTCCTATGTTAGATAGAAAGTGTAGATGTCCTTGAAAACATAGTCCACACTATAAATGGTTACCGTTTATACATCCACATCACAGCTGCCGACGATGTCGTGCTGCGACTTCTTCCACAGCAGCGAGCTGATGCAAATCTACGAGCAAACCATGCGACACAGGCCATACATGGCTGTCGCAACCAACGAACAAGGCTCTGTGATTGCGCATCTGCTGGCTGTCGTGCGCAACGGCAAGTGCCGCATCTTTGGCGAGGGTGAATACGTGGAGATGGATGCCCACGAAAAGGAGAGGGTCTTTGGCGATATGTTGAGCGCTGTGACATCGAAACTCAGCGGCAAGGTATTCTATATCGAAGTCAGCGACTTGAGCACGAAGATGTTCGCCTACAAGCATTTCCGCAACAATAAATACTTCCCGATTCACTGGCTTCAAGTCTATAACTCCCTCCACAGCAAGGCTCCAGATGAGCGTGTTTCACGCCAATTGTTGTCGAAGATTAACCAAGCGAAAGAGATGGGCGTGGAGACGAAACTGGTTGAAAACGAGAGTGATTTCAAGTCGTTCTACAAACTCGTTCGTACATACTACAACTTCCACCTACGCAAGTTCTGCCCAGTGAAAGCATTCTTTAAGGCGCTGAACGACAGCGATAACGCGCAACTATTCATCACCACAAGCCACGGCAAGACCATCGGAGCCGCTGCTATTGTGCGCACGCAAGGCAATTCCTACCTGTGGTTTGGCGCATATCTGGAGAAGGTGTATCCGAAGTTGTTGCCAGATTTTATGACAATATGGAATGTGATGAATCGCGAATATCGTTTGAGCATCAGGCATTTCCACTTCATGGACGTCGGACTTCCGTTCTTCAAAAACACGTATTACGACAAGATTATTCAATTCGGAGGCCGCACCGTCGGCGCGTATCGTTGGTTCCGCTTTTACCCAGGAATTCTCAATCGCATAATCAGTATTTTCTTCAAATAATCGAATTTTGAAGTTTTGTGTAATTGTTTGATTATAAAGGCTATCACTCCTTGCTTCTTGCCTCGTCACATTTCTTAGCCTTTCACACCTGAGGTGTTCAGCTCGTCATACCTCAGGTGTAACGCGTGTCATTCCTAAGGTGTGACCACCACTCACACCTTAGGTGTGAAAGGCTAAACACCTCAGGTGTGAAGGGCTGATATTTTGGATGATTGGTGTTTGGAAAAATGTTTATAGAGTTACTGCTGACGCAACTCTCACGTTTTGAATGGGGATTATTTGCCTTGAACCTTGAACGTTTGTGCAAACCGAGCGCAATGAAGCTTGCTTCAATTGCCGATGTGCAGTCAAACGAAGAGACGAAGTCTCAACTTTGAGCCTTAATCTTTATGCCTCCTGTTGCTTTTTCCAATCGGCATATTCTGCGATAGGCTGTAGGTAGTCTTCGCGGTCGAAATGCTCCGACGTAGCCACAAGAGCCACTGCGTCGTGCGAGAAGTTCTGCAGTTCGCACCAGATGCCTTCGTTGATGACAATAATCTGATTGGGCTTGTCCATGCGCACATTTACATGCTCATTAAGGTCAGTGATGAAGATATCGAAGCTGCCCTTCACCGCAATTATGGCCTGTTTGCACTTCTTATGTGCGTGTCCGCCGCGCGACATGCCTTCCTTGACGTCGTAAATCCAAAAGAGTCGTTTGATGTCGAACGGTATGTGTTCCTCTGCCTCTGCGAATGAAAGAGTGCCGCGATGGTCCTTAAATTCAAGCGTTTCAATCTGTAGAAGTCCGTCAATCATTGTTGAGTGTATCTTGTTTGTGACGTCAAAGGTAAGATTTTTTTGTGAGAAAAACAAAATTTTTTCAGTTCTTTTAACCTCAAACCAATATTTATTGCTATATTTGCGTTTTGAAAATATATTATAATGAACATGAAAGTCAATTCGCGTATTTTAGTATTCGTGATGTCTGCATTGATGTCGATGCCACTATTTGCTTCGACCGACGAGAAGGACATGGGTGGCTATCTGATGGTCTATCATAAAGACCAGGATCACGGCCTGCACATGGCTGTGAGTGCCGATGGCTACGTGTGGACGGCTCTTAATGATGACAAACCCATGATAGCCGGCGACACGATTGCTGTGCAGAAAGGCATCCGCGACCCTCACATAATGCGTGCACCAAACGGATATTTCTATTTGGCGATGACCGATTTGCACGTCTATGGCAAACGCGATGGCTATCGCACGACCGAATGGGAACGTGACGGAAAGAAATACGGATGGGGCAACAATCGTGGGCTTGTGGTGATGAAGAGCCGCGACTTGAAGCATTGGACACGTGCAAACCTTGACTTCTCTGCACTCGGCATAATCGATGGCAACGATTGGAGTGAAGTGGGATGCGTGTGGGCACCAGAGCTTGTCTGGGATGAGGAGAGAGGTCAGGTGATGATGCACTTTACCACTCGTTTTGGCAATGGGAAGAATATAATCTGCTATGTCTATATGAATGACGACTTCACAGCAATGGCAACCCAGCCGAAACTGCTCTTTGAAGCACCGGAAAGAAAGTACGACGTCATCGACAGCGACATTATACATGTGGGCGACACGTACCACATGTTTTACTGCAGTCATGAGTCAACCGCCACTCCGCGACATGCATACAGCAAGAATCTCACTGGACCTTATAAGATAGACGATACATATTACGACGGTGAGCGTCTAGGACATGAGGCGCCGAACTGCTGGAAAAGGATAGGGAAGGATACGTACGTGGTGATGTTCGACAACTATCGTTGCCGCCCAATGAACTTCGGTTTTGTCGAGACAAAAGACTTCTTTACATACAACCCTATCGGGTATTTTGACAAAGGAGTGATGAAGCGCACGAATTTCACAGAGCAGAAGCATGGCGCTGTCACATGGATTACGAAAAAGGAACTTAAAGCTTTATTAAAGAAATAATATAAAACTATGAGAAATAAAGTAGTGATATTCGACCTTGATGATACACTCTATAACGAGGTCGATTACGTAGAAGGAAAGAAACTGAAACCATACATGGGCGTGGAACTTACGCTTCAGAAACTTATCGACATGGGCTATAAATTGGGAATGATTACCAATGGCGACATGAGCACTCAGAAGAGTAAACTGAAGAAGTTGAAGCTAAACAAGATATTCAATTCGCAGAATATCATTATCCCGTCAAAAGAGGAAGACATGAAGCCGGCAACAGGGATGTATGAGCGAGTAGTCGCAGAGAATCCGAATGCGGAATACTATTACGTTGGCAACAATCTGGAAAAGGACTTCCTTCCGGCAAATAAACTCGGATGGGTGACTATATGCATGTTAGATAACGGTTTGCATATACATAAGCAAGACTTCACACTTCCAAAAGAATACCTTCCAAAGTTCACGATTCATGGCATCAGTGAGATACTAAAACTCATTGAGAACGAGTGATGGCATAGTCATGCCACAAAAGAAAAAGCCCTGCAAGAGCAAATCTTCCTTTGCTTTTGCAGGGCTTATATCTTTCCTAATTCAAATCTCTTTTAGTCTTCAATCATATTTTCAATTTCCATAACATACACGGTGTGATACCCACCGCCGTGATCATTGCCTTTATACCAAAGGTCGAGCACGTCTTTGTCGAGGAAGTTTGCTTCAGTCATATCTGCCTGGAAGAGCTTCTTGCAATCAAGCGTGAGGCGTGCTTCCTTGAAAGTAATGGCTCCGCTTTTAAGTTCGATTGGAGTTAGGCCGGTAGCCTTTACCTTGTCGATGTTGCGTCCGCTTTTTGTGCCGCAGATTTGAAGCGCATGACGGTATTCTTCCTTATAGAAAGAAAGCGTCATTCTTTCGTTTTGCTCAGTGAAGTCGTGAGTGTAACGTTCAGGACGTATGAAGACAAAGGCAACGCGCTTGTTCCATAACCATCCGAAGCCGCCCCAGTTTGCGGTCATCGTATTAAACTTGTCCTTTGTACCTGCCGTAATGAGCATCCACTCGTCGCGAATCATATTGATTGTATCATTTACCATAAGTGTAGTTTGTTAAGTCGCCGTTAATATATTGTTCGTATGCCGTAGCATCAATCAGCCCATGTCCCGTCAGACAGAACAATAGTGTCTTCTGCTTGCCTTCTTCCTTACATCTCTGTGCCTCACGAATTGTGGCTGCAATGGCATGGCATGACTCTGGGGCAGGTATTATGCCTTCGCTCTTTGCAAAAAGCATACCGGCATCGAAACTTTCAAGCTGTGGGATATCCATGCCCTTCATCAGACCGTCCTTTGTCAGTTGTGAGACAATAGCGCCTGCACCGTGGTAGCGCAGTCCGCCCGCATGAATGTTTGCCGGCTTGAACTTATGGCCAAGTGTGAACATTGGTATCATCGGTGTTATTCCTGCTTCGTCGCCATAGTCGTATCGGAACTCGCCTTGAGTTATCTTCGGACAGCTTGCAGGTTCCGCTGCAATGAATTCAGTCTGCTTCCCTTCAAGAATGTTGTGGCGCATAAATGGGAATGCAATGCCGCTGAAGTTACTTCCACCGCCGAAACATGCGATGACTTTGTCAGGATATTCGCCAGCCATCTCCATCTGTTTCTCTGCTTCGAGTCCCATAATGGTCTGGTGAAGCGATACGTGATTCATCACTGAGCCCAGCGTGTATTTACACTTCTCAGGCGTCGTGGCTGCAAGCTCAACCGCTTCTGATATTGCCGTGCCTAACGAGCCGTTGTGGTTAGGGTCGCGGGTGAGTATGTCTTTGCCAGCACGTGTTGACATTGAAGGCGATGCAATAACCTGTGCGCCG
>JAUNQM010000342.1 GCA_030536165.1 Prevotellaceae bacterium
TGTAGTCGTTTCTGATTTCCAGCATGCAAAAGAACTTGTCGAGGACGGAGTTACAGGATTCATATTCAAAGGTGGGGATGTCATTTCGCGTATGGAAGATACCCACCCTATTCAAGAAATCATTTTCAACGATGAATCGCTGAAGGAGTTTTATTCAATTATTACAAAACTCCTTAACGAACCAGATTTAGTGCTTAGTCTTAAAGAAAATGCTTACAAAGAGAGTTTCGAATACAGACCAGAAGCAGCATGGAAGGTAATCGAGCCTACTCTTTAGAAATCCCCTTCCTTATTGCCTGTATGTAGCCATGACCGAACTGAAGGTCTGGTTCAACATAATTTCCCTCGCCCCATTCATTCCAAGCCTTGAGGAAGAGAATCTGATGCTCTGGCTGCTTTTGGCTAATAAGTTTAACGGCTTCTTCCACCGATTTCTGAAACTTCTCTGGCGTACTGTCTGTGAGCGGGTCGGTCTTTACTCCTGCACGAGGAGTACGATCCCATTGTGGCAAAAGCGTAGGATAGACATTCTCCCACGCATCTTCTGGGGCATAGTAATGCGCCATCGCCTTTGCATAGTCTGTGCGATTTGACACAGGAAGGAACGTGCGACCTGCAAGATAGTATCGCAGCATGAACCATTTGCCATGACAAAGAGCCTGCGCACGTGATAATCCGCCTGACATAACAGCATCGAATCCCTTGTTCAATACTGCACGATAAAGGTTAGCAGCCTGATTGGTATCATAGAGCGTGACCTTTTTCCCTTCACGCGACTGCCCTGTGCAATTCTGCGTGTAGCCCACGAAATGAATACCAGGAAGCCCGTTTTCTCTTGCCATCTTCTGCCACAATTCGATAAACTTATCTACATCAGGGAAGTCGTTAGGCGCCCATATACCAAACAGAGGCTTGCCGTCAACCTTGATATAACGGCTATCCTTAAAGGCAGGAAGAAGATGATTGAAATGATTCACATGGTCTTCCATCGAATACTGCATCTGCATAATCATTGAGTCGCGGCGCATGCTTGAGCCCTTCTTCCAAGTCTTGTTTGTCCAGTCGTGGTTTGCCCAGCATAGACAGAAAGGAAGGTCTGGCTTACCGCTTGCAAGCACTTCATTGAATGGACGCTCAAGCAACTCTCGTCCGTTCCCAAACCAATAATGATAATAGCAAAAGCCCTCTATGCCTGCCTCACGTGCAAGTTCGGCTTGTTGCTCGCGCACCTCTGGCAGACGAAGGTCGTAGAAACCTAAATCTGCAGGAATGCGAGGCTGATAGTGTCCCTTGAACAAAGGTTTAGCCTTTGCCACGTTTGTCCACTCGGTGAATCCTTTTCCCCACCACTCATCATTCTCTGGTATTGGATGATACTGGGGAAGATATAATGCTATTACTCTTGGCGTCATATATTTGTAAGTTGTAAATTGTAACTATATGGTTTTACGGTTCAAGGTTCAAGGTTCTTTATTATCTTTGCCGGAACACCAGCAACGATGCAGTATGGAGGAACATCCTTTGTGACAACAGAGTTTGCACCAACGACTACTCCATCGCCAATAGTTACACCAGGCATAATGCAAGCGTTACTTCCTATCCACACATTGTTGCCTATAGTTACAGTTCCTTTGGAGTAAATCTTTCTTTCAGTTGGAGGCAATGAAAGGTCTTCAAATGATGATTTGCCATGTGCGTTGTCGGTAATCATCACGTTTGAGCCAGTCAGGAGATTGTCACCTATCGTTATACCTCTGCATGCCGTGATATGAGAGAAGGGCCCTATGTTGCAATTTGCTCCTATATATATATAAGGTGTAACACCTTCCAAAACATTATATGCAGTCAGTCTGGAATATTCGTGTATCTCGGTATCATCACCTATAGAAACAAACTTCCCACCGCAGAAGCGAATGAGTTTATAGTCTATAACGGCTCTGCTGCCAAAACTCTTAAACGAATGCTTCACGAACAGAGTGTATATGTGATTTTTTATTTTTCTAATTACATCCGACATCTCTCTCAACATTTTTCAGTTATTATTTCCTTGTAGAATTGATAGACAGCCTCTACGTTACTCTCATTGGAATACATAGTGTTTACGGTCTCAAACGCTCGAGTCATGTATCCCATCGCATTTTCTTTTGATATAATTGTTACTTCCACCAACGTATCTGCTAATTGGTCTATCGTATCATATCTAAATCCTATT
>JAUNQM010000343.1 GCA_030536165.1 Prevotellaceae bacterium
TTTCGGAAATAAAAATAAAAACTTCGTATTTTATTTTGTATTTCACTCAACTTGCACTATCTTTGCACCCGAAAAAGAAAAACATAGAATTGTATGAAGAAATATTTATTGTTAATATCGTTTTTGCTGACTTGCTTTGGAATGAATGCCGAAGCATCGGACGCTGTCAAAGTGGGAAACCTTACTGACTTTGTGAAAGAGGTGAAGAATAATTCTAATATCCAGCTTACTGCTGACATAGATGTCACCTACATGGGTACGATTGACGTCACTTTCAGTGGAAGTATAGATGGTAAGGGCGTTGACTCTAATGGCAATGCCATTTGCTATTCTCTGCACGGCGGAGAATATATTGACAAAGACCATGACTATAGAGCCAAGAAGCCTCTCTTTACTGCTGTCCGTGGAGCTAAATTGCAGAATCTCGTGATTCGCAACTTCCGCCTTGACTGGGATGACGACGACATCGGCGCGGTTGCCAAAACAGCAAAGAACTCTTACTTCAATCAGATGATAGTGTCAGAGGTGTCGGTCTTCAACGATGACGATGAGGCAGGTGCAATTGTCGGCAAGGCAGAGAACTGTGAATTCCGCAACGTCAAAGGCATGGGCAATGACGTTACCGTAGATGGAAACCGCGTAGGTGGCTTCGTGGGATTGAGCGTTAGCTCTATCTATTGCAATTGCAGCAACAGTGCCATGTCGATAGTCTATGCCGATGGCAGCTGGGGCAATGCATACGCTGGCGGCTTCGTGGGTGAGAGCAAGAGCGACCAGTTCGTGTTCTGTGTCAACTTCGCCAGTGTCGGTGCACTCGACGACCGCATCGGTGGAATTGTAGGCTACGCCACAAAATCATTCTTTACCAACTGCAGCAACAGCGGATATATAATGCATTGCGAAGAAAACGATTTCCTGATTTGTACGGCAAAAATAAAACAGCATTTAACCGAAAGCTTGAAGGAGATTGTTGAAGACTTGAACAGGCAATATGAGCATCAGGATTTCAGCCTTACCGCAAGTTTTGCTTCATTCCTGGGCACAATAGGTCTCTCGGCCGTCTGTTTCAGTGTGGAATTATGCATACTGTCTTTCGTCACTTGTGGAGCTGCTTTTTCAGTAACAATGATTATAGCAGCAACGGGTATTATGGTTACGCTAATCAATCTCATCGATGCAGAAATAGGTGCACATGACGAGATGGGAGGAATATGTGGCACCTGCGAAGAAAGCACTTTCGATTGCTGTTCAAACTATGGCACGCTTATGTGCAGGGATAGTAATGTAGGCGGTATCGTTGGACTAATGAGGGAAATGACTTCAAAGAATAAGGTTACTAATTGCCTTAATGCTGGCGAAGTCCAGGGCTACGTATATGTAGGTGGCATCTTCGGCGAAGGCAATTCTTCAGACATAGTTTCCAACTGCCTCAATGTTGGCAAAATCACAAGAGTCTCATCTGATGGCAAGTCTGATCCAATAGGTAGCATACTTTATGCGAATGAGACGACGATGCATGATAACTACTATCTCGCAAAAGAATATGATCCTAAACAGAAGATGAGGATTCCAGTTGATGCAGAACGTCTGAGAAACGGAACAGTAGCAGGTCTGCTCAATGGTGGAGATACATCAGATAGCGCGCCTTGGCATCAGACGATTGGTACAGATCCATATCCAGTGCCAGACCCTTCACACGAGGTCGTGGATCCTAAAAAGTATGATGGTGTGTACGCTATTTTCAGTGTCGAAGACTTAATTGAATTGCGTAACACAGTAAATAGCGGTACTTCGAGCAATTACATTGTTTATATTGATAAGGACATAGATTGCTCCGACATCACATGGGTACCTATAGGTACATACGAGCATCCTTTTACAGGGTATTGCTACGGCTGTGGCCACACTATCAGCAATATCAACACTGCCGACGATGCCAGCAAAAATGGTCTTGGTTTCTTTGGAGTGGTAGGCATCAACACCGAAGTCCGTGACCTCATTATTGGTTCAGGTGAAATCCGAGGTGGTCATAGCATCGGCTCAATCATCGGTTATGCCGAGTATAAAGGTGATGCAGAAGGTTTCATTAGAGTCGTTGGATGTGGAAATGCAGATAGCATTACCGGTGAATACGATTGTGGTGGTATTGTCGGTGCCATATATTCCGACAAGAATATGAAGCTAACCATTGATAATTGCTACAACAA
>JAUNQM010000344.1 GCA_030536165.1 Prevotellaceae bacterium
GATAAATGGCGACAACAACTACATCACCATATTGAAAAACATAAAGATGCAGTGGAGCATGGCTGTCAATTCTTTCCGCACTAAATACATAAGGAACAATGACGTCAAAAGCCAGTGGGGAGGCAATTTCATCATCGGTCTGTTTGTCATCATCATTTTCTATGCGATTCTTGCATCCCTGCTCAATATCTTGCTCATCAGGTTCCTGCTTCCTGTGCTTTCGCGTAAGAAACTGCTGCCTGAAAGTTTCTCGTCTGATGAATTCTACAAGAAACGTACATGCATCATACTGGCATCGACAGTAATTACCTTTGCCATCTTGCTTGCAATCGTCACAGCCCTGCTCTCGCAGAACTTCATCATCATGGCGTCAGGACTTTTGGTTGAATACGCATGGCTGCTCGGTGTCATACTCGTCTCGTTGCTCATCCGACTCGATGGCGACCAGATAAAAAGCGGCTTCAAGGTCTATATGCCTATCACTGTGATGGGTGCCGTGGTAATCGTCATCCGTATCATACTTATTCCTAATATCATCGTCAACCTGATATTTCCACCAATCCTTATTGTATTCACCCTGTGGCAATGGCACACACTGAGAAAGGTGGAACACAACCTGAAGCGTGAGGACAGGACGTATAGTTGGATTACGCTCTTCGTATTCATCTTCTCAGTCGTAAGTTCATGGATTGGATTCACACTCATGAGTGTGCAGGCTATCATCTGGTGGATAATGCAGCTCACGTGCATACTCACAATCACATTCCTCTACAAACTGCTGGTGAGCTACGGCAAGCGCCATTTCGGACCAAAGGCACCAATCACTGCTACGTGGTTCTATGGTCTGCTGAAGACAGTTGTTTTGCCTGTTCTTGGCGTTGTGTCAATCCTCATATCTATATATTGGGCAGCAGAAGTGTTTGAACTCACCGACATTTGCTGGAGTTTGTTCAAGAAGAACTTTGTCAACCTGCCTAACCTCCATGTGAGCCTATTTAATCTCGTGCAGGTACTTTCACTTTACTTCCTGTTCAAGTATGTGCTCAACGTAGCACGCCGTATGCTCGAACTCCACTTCGACAAAAAGAACAGTCAGGGCATGGAACGCAACAAGGTCGTAATGGGTACAAATGCACTCAAGATTCTCATCTGGGGCATCTACATTCTTCTTGTTATGAGCATCCTCGGAGTGGGAAACACATGGCTCGTTGTCATTTCAACAGGCCTCGCAACTGGTGTCGGTTTTGCATCGAAGGACATACTCGAAAACATCTACTACGGCATCTCGCTCATGGCTGGACGTATTCACATCGGCGATATGATTGAGATTGATGGCATACGTGGCAAGGTGGATGACATGAACTACACATCAACACTGATTGAGGCAACCGATGGTTCGGTCATCGCATTCCAGAACTCGCAGCTTTTCACAAAGAATTATAAGAACCTCACCAAGAACCACGGCTGGGAACTTATCACTTTGCCTAGAGCATCATCGTCGATGGTGTTAATGACCTTATTGCCAAGATGGAATCCGAGGGGCATCAGTCTATCGACAAGGATCGTGGCGTGAGCGTCATCTTCGTTGACTTTGGCGAAAGTAGTGTTGACCTCAAGGTTGTATGCTGGGTGCGCGTACTCGATTCAGTTATGGCAAAGAGCCGCATACGCGAAGTCATCTACGACACTCTCAACGCCCACGGCATCTCAATCCCATTCCCACAACTCGATGTCAATATGACAGCGGCACAATAAGCCACAATGATAATAAACCACAAATAGGAGGTTAACGCAAATCATCAGCGTTTACCTCTTTTTCTTTTATTCATATCCTCTCGTCGTATGCAGCAGCCCTTCACACCTCAGGTGTTTCAAGCGTTACACCTTAGGTGTGACCACCCCTAACACCTTAGGTGTGATACGCTTCACTCCTGAGGTGTGAAGGCCAGTTTATATAGATGACTGATAATTCGTGTTTGAATGCCGCGATATACCTTATTATATTACGCGCGCACGCAAATATGAGTCATTTTGCGGAAAAAGTCCTACTTTTTTGCATTTTTTTTGCGCCCCCCTCCCTAGCCCTCCCCCGTAGGGAGGGGACTTTGAATAAAAAATAGTTGCTATAGATTTAAGGTTAGATTAGTCCCAAAGGAGATCCTGTTCCGAGCTTTGCTCGCCTGAACTCCTCTAAAAAACAATTAAT
>JAUNQM010000082.1 GCA_030536165.1 Prevotellaceae bacterium
TACAACTTACACTTTACAACTTACAATTACCTACTGCATCTTGCCGTAGAAGTAGCCTAACACTCCTGCTGCGATGATGATGAGCACGGGCGATATGCCGAGGAAGGCTATCATAACACCTGTGAGTAGTGGTATCCAACAGTTGGCAAGGTTTATCTTTGCTGTCTTGGCAAGCGTGAATATTGGTATGGCTACGAGGGCTGTTACTGCCGGACGTATGCCTTGAAAGATTGCATTGATGATGTGGTTGTCCTTGAACTGATGGAAGAACAAGGCGATGAGCAGAATGATAAGGAATGAAGGAAGCGCTGTGCCGAGCATGGCAATCAATGCACATGGGAAACGCTTTATCTTGTAGCCTATCATTATGCTTATGTTGATGGCAAAGGCGCCTGGGCAACTTTGTGTTATTGCCATGAGGTCGATGAATTCTTCCTTGTTGAGCCAGTGGTTCTTTTCAACCACCTCTTGCTCTATCATAGGAATCATGGCGTAACCTCCACCAAGAGTGAAAAGGCCTATCTTGAAGAATGTGGCAAAGGTCTTTAGCAATTGGCTATCCATGTCTTGGCATTAGCGAATAGTTCTATCCACGGCGATACTTGGTCGTTGCGGTTCTCTGGATACCATCCCCATTGCTTTGGGAAGATGCTTTCGCATAATACTCCACGAAGAGACAAATGACGACCTTCGTATGTGCTTTGTGCTGCAGTACCTTTGTCGTACATGAACGTGGCTACTCCCTCTGCATTGACCTTTGCTGAAGCATCGGTCCAGATTGCAAGTTTGCGACGTGAAAGTGTAGTGAGCATCACGTTGTCGTTCTCCTCAATCTGCATTCCCTGGAATCGCATAGGAGCATTGTTAGCAGCATTCATAACTTGAATTGCGAGAGTTTTGCCGCGCGACATAAATGCTTTGACCTTTTCTTCGTCAAGGTTGCTATATATAATAAGGTGCGCATTGTCCAAGCCGTTGCCATCGGAGTCGAGTTCTGTAACTTCAAAACCTGCTGCTTCAAGTGCGAGGGTGATGCTTTCGTTCTTTTCTTGAACGGCTGCGACAAAGCTCGTCTTTGCTTCGCATGGCATGACGCCCTTGAATGTGTAGCCAAGAGAAAGCATCAGAGGTTCCTCACGGAAACCTTCACACCAATGCTTTCGAAGTGCATCGATGTCGTAGTCTTCAACAAAAGAGTTCTTCCTTATCGACATCCATCGGCTGTCACAAGGGTATCCGATCTTTGCAAAATACGTTTCCGACTCCTTCATCACTTTGAGGAACTTATCCTTATCCTTGCTTGCCACCTGAACTATCACGCCAGGGTTGGAGGCAAAGAGAATATCTTCCACGCGGTTATTTCCCATTTCCTTGAAGTTTATCTTCATGCCTCCAGTGGAGTTAGGGAAGTTCATTTCAAGCAAGGTTGTGATGATGCCACCTTTGCTTATCTCATGGAGCGACATGACGATGCCTTTGTCGATGAGTGTGTTGACACATTCAACGGCGTCGTCATAGTATTCCTCATTGGCTATTTCAGCGTTTTGCGAGAGTTCGCTGAACGAGAAATCAATGTGATACAAGTCGGATTCAGCATCGACCACAATAGCCGGCGACACCTGCGGAAACAGTTTGTTACCTACTGGAACTTGCATACGCCCGCAGCATTTGTGCGATGCGTAGTCGGCACGTACGTCAGGGTGCTGAAGGACTTTTTCTATCTGTGCGTCTATGTTCTTTATTTCAAGCATTTATTTAAGTTTTCGAGGGTTCGATATTTCGAGGGTTCTCAATGGGTGTATCTATGCCTTTTTTCTGCGTAAGAAACCTCTTACAAGAATGAATATAACACCCACTACAAGCAGTATGAGTGCTGTGTAGGCAATGGTTTCAGTATTGTCGATTGACTTAGGGAAGAACGAGAGTACGACCTCATGCTTGCCTGCCTCGATAGGCATAGCGCGGAGTACGTAGTTCACTCTGCCGAGTTCTACTTCCTTGCCATCGACCGTTGCCATCCATCCTGGATAGTATATTTCAGAGAATACAACGAGTCCGCCTGTAGAAGTATTGACATTGTACGTGAGTTTGTTTGGCTCGTATGCAGTCATTTCTATTGTTGAAGCGGTGTCAGCAGCCTGTACTTTTCCAAGCACTTGCTCAAACTTCTTGTCAGCAACAGCCACATGACGGAGGTCGGTTGTTGCGAGAGCGTCGAGTTCTTCATTTGCATTATCAACATACTTAATCTCATCAACAAACCATGCGCAACCGTAAGCGTGAGTGTTGAGTATCGGTGTGGTCTGTCCGCCTTGAAGTGGGAAGATGAAATATTTAGCATTGAGCATATTCAGTACAGGGAATATGCTGTCGCCATTTATTGCATCCATATTTCCACCCTTCTCAACAACAGCAGCCGAAGCAGCCTGCATCTCTGGTGCGATGTGTGCTTCGATAAGTTCTTGGTATCTGCGGAGCTTTGCTGCGTGGTAGCCTCCAATACTCTTGTGATAGTATGAAGTTTCGTTTTCATTGAACGTGTTTGAAGCGAAGTTCAGCACGCGATAGTCAAGGCTCTTGTCCTGAAGAATCTGCATGTCAGTAGGAGTCTGTAGCTGCGGAGTATCACGCTCCATAGTGCTTACAAACATATCGTCGTTGAGGTATCTCTTATTGATTTGCCACATGTCAATGACACAAAGAATGATGATACCGATAACCGTATAAGTAGGTTTAAGTTTCTTTGCCTTGCAGAGCATAATCATTACAACACCTATAATAATAATGAAGAATGAGCGCCATGCGTCGGCAGTTACCATAGCCTTGCGCATGTCGGTAAGATTGCTTATTATCGGTGAAAGTTGTTCTGCTGGTATTCCTTGAGTCAATGCTTGCATCTCAGAGTCAGAGATGAACTGCGAGAAGCACATTCCTGGTGCAACTGCAAACAGGAATGATGCACCGGCAGTAAGTGCGAGTGCAGTCCAAAGACCTATCTTCACTCTTTTCTTCTGTTTCTTGCTGTCATCGCTTGGCCAAATCCATTCTTTCAATGCAAACATTGCAAGCAGAGGTATAGTGAACTCTGCCACAACGAGTATCGATGCAACGGTTCGGAACTTTGCATACATCGGTACATAGTCGATGAAGAAGTCTGTAAAGCCCATGAAGTTCCTACCCCATGCAAGTAAGACGGAAAGTATTGTTGCTGCAAGTAATGTCCATTTCATTGGGCCGCGAACAATAAACAAACCTAATATAAATAGGAATAGAACAAAAGCTCCTACATAGACAGGTCCGCTTGTGCCAGGCTGATTGCCCCAGTATTGACCTATCTGCTGATACAGTTGATAATATGCAGGGTCGGCTTTTTCCATCGCAGTCTTGCTTTGTGAGAGTGGAACGCTTGCACCACCCTTTACGTTAGGCACAAGCAGAGTCCATGTCTCGCTTATGCCATAGCTCCATGCTGTGATGTAGTCGCGTTCAAGTCCGCTGCTTGTCTGATTTGCAGAGTCAGCCTTCTTCAGTTCACTCTTTCCACGCATTGTTTCCTTAGAGTATTCGTATGTGTGGTAGAGATTTGAAGCATTGATAGCGATACCGAGCAATGCTCCTACGATACAGGCAGCAGTTGCCTTTGCAAAGTTTTTCCAAGTCTTTTTCTTTGCCGCGTCAATAAGGAATGCAATCCATATTGCCAGTATCACGGTGATAAAGTAGTATGACATCTGCACGTGGTTTGCCTTAATCTGCAAAGCCACGAACAATGCCGTTACAATCGTTCCCCACAGGTATTTACCCCTGTAGGCAAACACGATTCCGGCTATTGTTGGCGGTATGTATGCCAAAGTCCACACCTTCCAGATATGTCCAGCCGCAATGATGATGAAGAAATAGCTCGAGAACGCCCATATTATTGAGCCTAATGCAGCCAGCGACTGACGGAAGTCGAAAGCGCGGAGAAGGATATAGAATCCAAGAAGTGAGATAAACACATACCATACGTATGTAGGCAGCCACAAGTGATAGATTCTCTCCACTGTGTTGAGCGTGTCGCTACTGTGGTAGGATGGAGCCGACTGGTATGTTGGCATGCCGCAGAAGATAGAGTTGGTCCAGCGAGTGCGTTCACCTGTCTTTGCCATGTACTGCTCCGACTCAACGCCTGCGCCTTTTCCTGCTGATGCGTCGTGCTGATAGAGTATTCGTCCCTCTGTATCGGCAGGGAAGAAATATGCAAACGAGATTGCTACAAATGCTAATACTGCCAATATGTCTGGCAAACATTTCTTGAAATTCATATATTTTTTATTTACAATTTACACTTTACAACTTACAATTTAGAAATCCTTGCTGCTTGAGTGCTTTCAGCCAACCTTCACTCATCGCTTCATTGTCGCGCTTTGTATAACGAATGTCGGTGAATATCTGTGCCAGCGTTTCTTTGTTATTGATTCGGCAGAACTCTATGTTCTCCTCAAGTTTCTCCTTGTTATCGTAGTATTTATCAATGTCGTCACTTGAATAGTCGCGATACTCTTCGTTGTGCATAATAGCCTCAACTGGTAATCGGTCGCTGACTTTCGCATCCTCATCAGGCCATCCGAGTGTGATGGTAGCGACAGGTATTACAAGGCGTGGCAACTTGAGCGTGTCGATTATCATCTGCGGAAGATATACCGTTGTTCCGAGGAAACAATATCCGAGTCCTTCTTCCTCGGCAAGGTTGCACAGCGTCTGCGTAAACAACAATGCGTCGGTGGCTGCATTCTGGAACGAGAGTATGTTGTCGTAGCCAGGCTCTGCCTTTCTCTCCTCGCACCAACGTGTCGTGCGGTTGAAATCGGCGCAGATAGTGAGCACAACGGGAGCCTGTGTCACCATAGGCTGATTGAAATGTGCAGGTGCAAGACGTGCTTTCATCTCGCTGCTGCGAGTGACAACAACGCTATACAGTTGCAGGTTTCCCATCGTCTGCGTGTGCTGTGCCTCATCGATAAGGCGAGTAAGCAAAGTATCGCTCACTTCCTTATCAGAGTATTTCCTTATGCTTCGTCGGGTATATTGACTTTTCATTGTTTCTTCTGGGTTCTGGGTTATTGGTTGTGGGTTGTAGGTCACAATAAAAACCTATAACCTACAACCTATAACCCACAACCGAAATTTATTCTTTATTAGCACGCTTGCGTGCAAGATGGTCGAGCATTGTCTTTCTCATACGGATGCTCTTTGGAGTAACCTCAACAAGTTCGTCTTCCTTAATGTATTCCAAAGTCTCCTCGAGAGAAAGCACTGTCTTAGGCACGATGCGAGCCTTGTCGTCGCTACCGCTTGCACGTGTGTTTGTCAACTGCTTTGCCTTGCATACGTTTATCACAAGGTCATTTTCGTGAATATGCTCACCAACAACCTGTCCTGCGTAAACATCCTCGCCTGGGTCGATGAAGAACTTGCCACGGTCTTGAAGTTTGTCTATCGAGTAAGCGTAGGCATTACCTGTCTCAAGCGAAATCATGCTACCGCTTGTGCGACGCTCAATGTCGCCCTTGTAAGGCTGATATTCCTTGAAGCGGTGAGCCATGATAGCCTCGCCTTGTGAGGCTGTGAGTATGTTGGTACGGAGTCCTATGATACCGCGTGAAGGCATGTCGAACTCAATGTTTACACGGTCGTCTTGTGTCTCCATCGATGTCATCTCGCCCTTGCGACGTGTTATCATATCTATCATCTTGCTTGAGAATTCCTCAGGCACATTGATGGTGAGGTCTTCAATAGGTTCACATTTCACGCCGTTTATCTCTTTATAGATAACCTGCGGCTGACCTACCTGAAGTTCGTAGCCTTCACGGCGCATTGTCTCAATCAGCACAGAGAGATGAAGCACACCACGTCCGCTTACAATCCATTTATCAGTTGATTCTGGGTATGGAGCAACCTTCAGCGCAAGGTTTTTCTCAAGTTCTTTCTGCAGACGATCATTGATGTGACGTGAAGTGACAAACTTACCTTCGCGACCGAAGAAAGGAGAGTCGTTGATGGTGAATAGCATACTCATCGTTGGTTCGTCGATAGATATCGTTGGCATTGCCTCTGGCTGTTCAAAGTCGCAGATAGTATCGCCGATTTCAAAGTTTGACAAGCCGATTATAGCGCAGATATCACCACTCGACACAGCATCGGTGACAGTATGTCCCATGCCTTCGAATGTATGCAGTTCCTTAATCTTGGTCTTTTCCATAGTGCCGTCGCGGTGGCAGATTGTGATGTTCTGTCCTGAACGTAGAGTGCCACGGTGAACGCGACCGACTGCTATACGGCCTGTATAAGTAGAGTAGTCGAGCGAAGTGATAAGCATCTGCGGTGTTCCTTCGAGATATTTCGGTGCAGGAATATGCTCTATGATTTGGTCGAGTAGATAAGTGATATTGTCGGTCGGATTGTTGAAGTCAGCACTCATCCATCCTTGCTTTGCCGAACCATATACAACAGGGAAGTCCAACTGTTCCTCTGTGGCATTGAGCGCAAACATAAGGTCGAACACCATTTCATATACTTCCTCAGGGCGGCAGTTAGGCTTATCCACCTTGTTTACCACAACAATAGGCTTCAATCCTATCTGCAATGCTTTCTGCAGCACGAAACGAGTCTGCGGCATCGGACCTTCGAAGGCATCGACAAGTAGCAGACATCCGTCGGCCATATTGAGCACACGTTCCACCTCGCCACCAAAGTCGGAGTGTCCCGGAGTGTCTATGATGTTTATCTTTGTACCTTTATATTCTATTGAAACGTTCTTTGATAGAATCGTTATGCCACGCTCTCTTTCGAGGTCGTTGGCGTCAAGTACCTGACTGCTGTTGTTCTGACCCTCGCGAAACAGGTGTCCTGCGAGCATCATCTTATCGACCAGGGTTGTCTTTCCGTGGTCAACGTGGGCAATAATTGCAATGTTTCTAATATCTTTCATATCTTTTTCGTGATTATGCGGCTAAGGCAATTATAGTTATTCTATACATTCTATATTCACTATATTTGCTAGCCCACATCCTATAATTAAATGCTACAAAGTATCTGGCAAATCCTGTTCTGGAACATCTTGGCTTCGCTTTGCTTCATCACTCCCTGATCGATGATGGCGAAACAGAGCTGATGCCCGTTGTATGCCTGACAATAACCTGCAAGCGATGAAACGCCTTTCAGCGTGCCGGTCTTTGCATGCACGCAACCATCGGCAGACGTATTCTTCATTCGCTTTGCCAGTGTTCCGTCGCGTCCAGCAACAGGAAGCGAAGGATAGAGATAACGGAATATCTCGTCTTTGTGGTATGCATATCTGAGCATAGCACATTCCAATTCTGCCGACACATAGTTGTAGAGCGACAGACCACTTCCGTCTGCAAAGTTGTATGTGTCAGCATCCATGCCGATACTGTTTACCAAGTTTTTCACGATTGCAAGCCCGTCGCTGGCGCTTACATTCTTTTTGCCCGACGAGGCAGCAATCTGATAGAGCATAGACTCGGCATATAGGTTGTCGCTTTCCTTCATCATCTCGTTGAGTATGGTGAGAATAGAGTGGCGGCATGTGGCTATTGCGCGGGCTGTGGCTGGCACTGTAGCGCGGCAGACGGTGTCGTTGGCAAGCCGAATCTGCTGCTTCAGTTTCCGTGTGAACGTGCTCATGAAAGCATCTTTCTTGTTAATGAGCAGCGGAGTCAGCGTATAGTTGTTATCGTCCCAGCACCATCCGGAACCGAATTTCTTGTCGTCTTTGAAGGTCAGGTCTTCATAGATACGCCCTGCCACAGAGTCTATGCCAAGACTTTTCAACCCATCTACAAAGGCATTCATGTCCTTTTCGCTGAACGAAGGGTCGAAACCTCCGCGGCAATAGATGTCGCCTCGGAGCACGTGGTTAAGCGTATCGCCATCGATAGCGAGCGTTGTCGCATAGCAATAATCGCTACCAAGACGGTCGAGGGCAGTGATACTCGTAAGCAACTTCATGGTCG
The DNA here is from genome assembly GCA_030536165.1 of Prevotellaceae bacterium. Taxonomy (GTDB): domain Bacteria; phylum Bacteroidota; class Bacteroidia; order Bacteroidales; family Bacteroidaceae; genus Prevotella. Next base: position 8,016 of record JAUNQM010000082.1, read on the forward strand.
ATGCAGGTCGGAGCAACTGCTTCTCGTTGTGGGCATAAAGCACAGAATCGGCGGTGAGGTCATAGACAATAAGTCCAATCTGCGTCTTTCTGAAGTATGAATTATCAAGAGTCTTAGTGAGTTCATCGACAATGTTTTGCGGCCACGACAACATCTTTTCGCTGTCATCCTGTGCCAAAACAATCGTTGGAAGCATTGCAACAAGGCAAATGCTGACTAATATTCTATATATTACATCTCTTGTCATAATTCACTGCAAAGTTACGAATAAGCGAGCGAAATACAAAGAAAAAGGCGAAAAAAACTCATGGTGGCAGGAGTTATATGGTTTTTCAGGCCTCCACACCTCAGGTGTGACTTGCGCCATTCCTTAGGTGTGAGTGATGGTGACACCTTAGGTGTTTTCTTTGAAACACCTAAGGTGTGGAGGGCTGAAATATGCCTTACATATAGCCACAATACATATTCTATCGCATCTATAAAATCTATAGCAACTACACGAAAAAAAAGCAAAAAATGTAGGACTTTTTTTCCATTATGGCTCATCACGCGTGCGCGCGCGCTTTTTAATAAGGTGTCGGGACATGTACTATTTACCATGTACAATGTACAATTTATTGCGTTGAGTCGTAATGATAGAGGATAAAAAAAGTGGTTCTTCCTATTTTCGCAAACAAGAAGAACCTAGACTAACAATCTTTGTGATGTTTGCAATCACTGAAAAATAGGGATGAATGATTGCAACACTAAAATTGTAACACTAACCTTAACTAAAAACTTCAATTATAAAATTTGTTATGTCTTTCTTTGTCTTATTATGGTATAGACTCTGAAAATTTCCATTTGCAAAGATATAGATTACTTGCAAAACTTCAAAATGTTTACATCATGTTGGGTGCAAAATGATACATTTTGAAACGATTTTATTACAAGAGATTACATTCAGTGTTTGTAATCTCTCGTTTTTGTTTCAAAAAAGACCCTCAAATGATACATTTCAAAATCAAACCAATTG
>JAUNQM010000083.1 GCA_030536165.1 Prevotellaceae bacterium
GTCGAACTTTGTTAACCGCAGTGTCGCAGACCTGCGGATGGCAATATCCTCCACCACTTCGACCCTATCGGGGTCGCACTAAAAAATCTAATGACCGATTCGGGTTTAACACGCGTAAGTCGCAATATAACGTTAAAGAATGTTATATTTATCGCAAAACAATAAAAATATTGTTTAATTATTTTGTTTTTATCGAATATCAATATATATTTGCAGCATCAAAAACAATAAAAACGAATAACAATGTCAATAGTAGTAAACATAGACGTGATGATGGCAAAGAGGAAGATGTCGTCGGGCGAGCTTGCCGAGAAGATTGGCATAACCAACGCCAACCTTTCGATATTGAAGACCGGCAAGGCAAAGGCTGTGCGCTTCACAACCCTCGACGCTATCTGCAAAGCATTGGAATGTACCCCAGGCGATGTATTGGAATACCGTGGGGAGGAAGAGTAACATGGAGTTAAATGAGAGGCATACCCCTACCCCCATACAAAGGGAAGGGGACTTGAAACTTGAAAACTTGAAACTAATTATAATGAGCATGAAAAAACTAAGCATTATGTTGCTGTTCAGTGCATGTTTCGCATTGGCAGCACCGGCACAGACGTTCAAAGAGACATTCAAAGAGTTCATCAAAACTCAGTCAGACAATCTTCTCCCAAGCGAAATTCCTAATCTCATAAAAGGTTTCACTGGAGCAGAAGGCAAGACAGCGCTTGCTGGGCGCTATGCAAAAGAGCAATTACTTGACGATATGGCCGATGTAGTAGCACCATACTTCGAGGACAAACTCACGGAGAAAGACATGAAGGAGATCACGAAATTCTACAACGAGCCAAAGACGAAGGAAGCTCTCGGGCGCATGAAAGCACTGACTGATGCTTCGACTGGCAAGCAGATACTGAGCGAGTTCTCATCACCTATCACAAAGATTGTAATGGGCGGCAAGCCTGAAAACATCAAGTTGCGCGAAGGCGTAAGCAAGAAATACCGCAAGACGTGCAATAAGTTCTGCAAGGACGCTGGCTTCCTGAAAGCTATCGAACAAGTGGAGAAAGCACTCGACAAGCTCCCATTCCCAAGCGATGGTAAGGCAGAAGCAATACTCGAATACATCAACGAGAACCTGCCAACATTCCTCGCCAACACAGGAAGTCAATTCGTAACGCTCGACGATTTCGACACTCTGTCGCAGGTATTCAAGACCTCTGCCTTCAAGCATTTCGAGGCAGGCAAAGACGCAATGCTGGACGACATTCTCAACGTCGGCAGCAAACTTGCAAAGAAGGCAAGCAAATGGAATGAGAAGCAGAAGAAATAGAAGAGGCCTACCCCTACCCCCTCCCAAAGGGAAGGGGACTTTAAACTCGAAACAATAAAACAAAACAGATTATGGAAGACTTAATGACCACATTTCAGAGTATGGACGCTATGCTACAAGTGTTCTGGGTATGCGCAGCTGTTGCATCACTCATATTTATAATTCAGTTTGTACTGATGCTTATCGGACTCGACCACTCCGATATTGACCTTGACATACACGACGGCGACACGCTCGACATGGGCGGAAGCTTAAACCTCTTTACCATCAAAAACGTAATCGGCTTCTTCGTTGGATTCGGTTGGACAGGCGTGTGCTTCTACGAAAACATCACTCCAGTCGGACTGCTCATCGCTGTTGCCGTGCTCGTAGGATTACTGTTCGTGGGTATGTTTGTGCTCATCTACAAGCAGACACGCAAACTCGACAAAGACGGAACATTCTCTATCCAGGATTGTCTTGGCAAGTCAGCAAACGTTTACCTCCGCATACCGCAGGGCTGCGAAGGCAAAGGCAAGGTTCAGATTAGTGTCAATGGTTCGGTTCACGAAATCGACGCATTGACCGATGAAGACAAGATTGATAGCGGAATGACTGTGAAGATTGTCGAGATTGTTGACAACGAAACAGTGAAAGTAATTAACCAACAACATAATTTAGTAATATGAGCATCGTAGTCTTTTGCGTACTTGTCGCAGTAATAATATTCAAGTAAACTCCTCTCCTTCCCTATTATAAGGACTTGGAGCCCAACACAGCAATTCATAATTATTAATTCTAAAAAATAAGCACTATGTATCTAATTATTGCAATCATCGTTGTAGCGGTATTCCTATTTATCTCTATCGTAAACCGCTACCGCCGTTGTCCATCCGACAAGATTCTCGTTGTCTATGGAACCACAGCCAACAGAGGCTCAGCAAAATGTATCCACGGTGGAGGTACTTTCGTATGGCCAATCATTCAGGATTACGCCTACCTAAGCCTCACACCTATCTCTATCGACGCAAACCTGACCAACGCACTTTCACGCCAGAACATCCGTGTTGACGTGCCAAGCCGTTTCACAGTAGGTATCTCAACCGATCCTGAGTATATGAATGCCGCTGCTGAACGTCTGCTCGAACTTAGTGCAACGCAGATTCAGGAGCTTGCACGCGATATCCTCTTCGGTCAGCTCCGTCTGGTTATCGCAACCATGTCAATCGAGGAACTCAACAACGACCGCGACAAGTTCCTTGAGGCAATCAGCGCAAACGTCGAAGTTGAACTCAAGAAGATTGGTCTTCGCCTCATCAATGTCAACGTAACCGACATCAAGGACGAGAGTGGCTACATCGAGGCACTCGGACGCGAGGCAGCAGCAAAGGCTATCAACGAGGCTAAGGTTCGCGTGGCAGAACAAGACAAGGTGGGTGAAATCGGTAAGGCCGACGCAGAGAAAGACGCCCGCATACGTACCAGCGAAGCCAACGCAAAGGCCGTGCAGGGTGAGAATGCTGCAAAGATTGACATCGCCAATTCAGATGCAACACGTCGTGAGGCTGAGGCTGAGGCACAGCGCAAGGCAAATGCTGCCGAGAAGGTAGCCGAGGCTCGCGCACTCCAGGAGGCTTACTCAGCACAGCGTGAAGCAGAAGAGGCACGTGCTGAACGTGAGCGTTCTACGCAGAATGCCAACGTCATCGTGGCACAGGAAATAGAAAAGAAGCGCCGCATCATCGAGGCTGAAGCTGAAGCAGAGAAGATTCGCGTAAAGGCGAAAGGTGAGGCTGACGCTATCTTTGCAAAGATGGAAGCAGAGGCAAAGGGTTACTATGAAGTGCTCACAAAGCAGGCTGCCGGTTACGACAAGATGGTACAAGCTGCTGGTGGCGACGCCGACAAGGCATACCAGCTCTTGCTCATCGAGAAGTTGCCTGAACTCGTAGCTACACAGGTTGAAGCTATCAAGGGCATCAACATCGACCATGTAACTGTATGGGACAGCGGCAATGGTGCTGAGGGTAAAGGCTCTACGGCAAACTTCCTTTCAGGTCTCATGAAGAGTGTACCTCCGCTCCACGACCTCTTCAATCAGGCAGGTCTTGACCTTCCTGAGTACCTCGGAAAGAAGAAGGAAGCCGAAGACGTACAAGTGACTGAAGAAAAATAATGATTGATTTTAACGGACAGGTCCGTAGCATAGAGGACCTGTCTGCTTTTTTTATACAGATACTCGCAGGAGAATCTGGAGTAAACATTTTACGACATCATGAAAAAGATAATCGCAACACTATTCATATTTATCGGTATTGAAGCTGTCATCGTTCAAGCAGTGCTCGCTATTAACCCACACGCCACCGCGCCTGCCATAGCCTTAGGAAATGTAGCTGCTTTAGCGGTTTTATTCCTTATGAAATACTTCCGCCTCAACGTGTTCAACGTCAATCGCGACATGCTGCCAGTCTTTGGGCTGTGCGCCATCATTGCTGCGACCGCGCTTTTGCCTTCGCTCAAACTGCAAGAACTGATGCCAAAGCTCCCTAATATAGCCGAAGATGTGTTCGAACAAATGTTTGGCAGCTTCATGGGAATACTCGCGATAAGCGTCATTGCACCTATTGTGGAAGAGGTTATCTTCCGCGGAATTATACTCAAGCAACTGCTCACGATGCAGAAATTCCATACCAAATACTGGTATGCGATAGTAATTTCAGCCGTGCTGTTTGCATTGGTTCACTGCAATCCGGCGCAGATGCCTCACGCATTTCTCATTGGAATCCTGCTCGGATGGCTCTATTATCACACAAAGAGCATCATGCCTGGAATCATTTACCATCTGGTAAACAACACCATCGCTTGCATTATCTATCATTTCTACCCCGACCAGGAAATGGAGTTGGTTGACATGTTCGGCTCAAATGCCGCGGTCAATACGTACGTATTCATCTCGCTCGTATTGTTCATCGTCACCCTCTACATCACAAACAAGAGGTTTGGAGCACAGCGTCAACAGGAGGAAATTTCGTAAGTAAGCAATATTTTTTCCAAAAAAGCAGGACTTTTTCCGCAAAAATGCTCATTATATACGCGCGCATTATATAATAAGGTATATTTACGCCCTCAATTGTCAATTTTCAGTTATCAATTAAACCAGCCCTCCACACCTAAGGAATGACACGCGTCACACCTAAGGTGTGAGGGGTGGTGACACCTGAGGTGTGACGCTTGAAACACCTAAGGTGTGAAGGCCTCAATATATAGACAACTGAAAAGACCTGTCGGTTTGTGAATACAAAACAGGTGCATTGCGTCGCAATGCACCTGTTTCTATCTGCTAATACTAAGCGATTTACGATTATTCAGCGAGTTTGCCGTCAGAACCGAGGACGTTGACAATCTTGTGGATGTACATCTTCTTCATGTTCTCGCGAGCTGGCTTCAGATACTGACGTGGGTCGAAATCTGATGGATGCTCAGCCATGTGCTTACGGATGGCAGCAGTCATTGCGAGACGTGAGTCAGAGTCGATGTTAATCTTGCAAACAGCAGACTTTGCTGCCTTGCGGAGTTGCTCCTCAGGGATACCGATAGCTGCTTCGAGCTTGCCACCGAACTCATTGATTGTGTTCACTTCTTCCATAGGAACTGAAGAAGAACCGTGGAGAACGATAGGGAAACCAGGAAGCTTATTCTCGATTTCAGCAAGTACGTCGAATGCCAATGGAGGAGGAACGAGCACGCCGTTGACGAGTGTGCACTGTTCTGGAGTGAACTTGTGAGCACCGTGAGAAGTACCGATTGAGATTGCGAGTGAGTCGCAGCCTGTGCGAGTAGCAAACTCGATTACTTCCTCTGGCTTTGTATAGTGAGATTCTGCTGCACAAACTTCATCCTCAACACCTGCGAGGACACCAAGTTCAGCCTCTACAGTTACATCGTACTGGTGTGCATAATCTACAACCTTCTTTGCAAGAGCGATGTTCTCCTCGAATGGAAGGCTTGAACCGTCGATCATAACTGATGAGAAACCATTGTCGATGCAATCCTTGCAGAGTTCGAAGCTGTCACCGTGGTCAAGATGAAGCACGATTTCTGGCTTCTCACAACCGAGTTCCTTTGCATATTCAACAGCACCCTTAGCAAGGTTGCGGAGGATTGTACCGTTGGCGTAGTTGCGTGCGCCCTTTGAAACCTGCATGATGACAGGTGACTTAGTTTCCACTGCAGCCATGACGATAGCCTGCATCTGCTCCATTGTGTTGAAGTTGAAAGCTGGTATTGCATAACCGCCAGCAACGGCCTTCTTAAACATCTCGCGAGTATTTACGAGACCAAGATCTTTGTAATTAACCATGATTTGTTTTGTGTTTTAATATAAGAGTATTATAAAAATCAATGCAAAGTTAATAAAAGTTTGTGGCTTTAACGAAAGGTTTAATATTTTTTTACAATCAAACTCAAAAAAACTTAATCTACAACAAAGTATTTATCGTTTTGTGTCGCGGTCTCACATTTTTTTATTACCTTTGCAAGAAATATGCAAATAAATAGAAATTCAAAAAATAAGAAATATGAGTAAGATTATACTGACAGGCGACCGCCCTACTGGTAAACTCCACCTCGGACACTATGTAGGCTCATTGCGTCGCAGAGTTGAGTTGCAGAATGAGGGCGGGTACGACCGCTTCTTTGTGTTTATTGCCGATGTACAGGCACTGACAGATAATGCCGAGAATCCTGAAAAGATTCGTCAGAGCATTATGCAAGTTGCATTGGACTACCTTTCAGTCGGTCTCGACCCTGAAAAGGTGACCATCTTCATCCAGAGCCAGATACCTGAGTTGTCGGAACTGACACAATACCTCAGCAACCTTGTCACGGTGAGTCGTCTGCAACGCAACCCGACTGTGAAGACAGAAATACAGATGCGCAACTTCGAGGCAAACATCCCTGTTGGTTTCTTCTGCTACCCTGTCTCACAGGCGGCTGACATCACGCTGTTCAAATCAACGATTGTGCCTGTTGGCGAAGACCAGAAACCTATGCTTGAGCAGACACGCGAACTCGTGCGCAGTTTCAACCGCGTCTATGGAGAGACTTTGGTAGAGCCTAACATTCTGTTGCCTAAGAACCAGGCTTGCATGCGTCTGCCAGGAACCGACGGCAAGGCAAAGATGAGCAAGAGCCTCGGCAACTGCATCTACCTCTCAGACGATGCAAAGGAAGTTGAGAAGAAGGTAAAGAGCATGTTTACCGACCCTGACCACCTCAGAGTGGAAGACCCTGGCAAGATTGAAGGCAACTGCGTGTTCACATACCTCGACGCCTTCTGCTGCGATGATGACTTCGCAGAGTTCTGGCCTGAATATAAGAACCTCGACGAACTGAAAGACCACTACCGTCGTGGAGGTCTTGGCGACATGAAGTGCAAGAAGTTCCTCAACAAGGTGCTCGAAAAAGAACTTGCACCAATCCGCGAACGTCGCAAACAGTATGAACAGAACATCCCTGCTGTATTCGACATCCTTAAGCAAGGAACTGCCTCTGCACGCGAATTTGCACAGCAGACGATGGACGAAGTACGCAAGGCTATGCGCATCGACTATTTCAATGACGCAGAATGGATAAAGGAGCAGTCTGAGAGATTCCAACAGTAAGATACCCTTTTCTAGAGTAGCTAGAATAACTCGAATAGCTAGTATGAACATCATATTTAATATAGAATACCGCACACAATGGGGCGAGAGCCTTGCTGTGAAGACGGATGCAAGCGAACAGCTCATTCACCTGTCGTATTTGCCAGGCGACGTCTGGCATGGAGAAGCTGAGCTCAACTGTGGCACACAATATAGATATTGCGTAGTGCATGACAACGATGAGATTGTCAGAATCGAAAGCGTTTGTCTGCCTCACGTTGTGGAAGGTACTGCCAATGAAAAAGGCGAACTTATCCTCAACGACAAATGGGCTGAGCCTAAGCGCATCGCCGGCATTGCTGTGCCAGTGTTCTCGCTTCGCACAAAGGGAAGTCAGGGTGTTGGCGACTTTGGCGACTTAAAGATGCTCATCGACTGGGCGACACGCATGGGGCTTCGCGCCATTCAGATTCTCCCAATCAACGACACGACCAACGACGGCACTTACCGCGATTCATACCCATACAACTGCATATCTTCGTTTGCCCTCCACCCAATGTATCTTGATTTGCGCAAGTTTGGTGAAGTAAGCGATGAACTCAATCAGCTCAACACCCTGCCACAGATTGACTATGAGAAGGTAAACATAGCCAAGCGAAAAGCCATTATCGAGGTATTCAAGCAGACTTGGAAAGAGGTCAAGGCAACTGCCGACTTCAAGCAATGGAAGGAAAAGAACGAATACTGGCTGCGTCCATACTCACAGTTCCGCGCCCAACAAACCGTTTACGACTTTGAAAGCGGAAAGTATTCGCCTGAACTTTATTGCTTCACGCAATACATGCTGCACCTTCAGCTGAAGGAGGCTGCCGACTATGCCCGCCACAAAGGCATCATTCTCAAGGGCGACATTCCTATCGGCGTGAGCCGCGAAGGCGTGGAGGTTGTATCGTATCCAGACCTGTTCAATGCCGACCAAAGCACAGGCGCTCCACCAGACTTCTTCTCTGCTGACGGACAGAACTGGGGATTCCCAACCTACAACTGGGACGAGATGGCAAAAGACGGCTACACGTGGTGGAAGCGTCGTATGCAGAACATGGCGCAGTATTTCTCAGCCTACCGCATTGACCACATTCTTGGTTTCTTCCGCATCTGGGCGATACCAATGGCTGCAAGAAAGGAAGGCGAAGTACTGAAGATGTCGAAAGGCGTTGTGTCTGGCTGCGAAGGTCAGTTCCAACCCGCAATACCAATGTCTATAGATGAGATTTGCAGCTATGGTCTTTGGCTCAACGAAGCAGACCGAGACGGACTGTTCATTGAAGATTTCCGCACAAAAGGCACCTATCATCCGCGTATCAACGGTCAGAGCACCGAGACATACAATAAACTCGACGATAATCAGAAACAGGCTTTCAACAACCTGTACAACAATTTCTTCTTCAATCGCAACGAACAGTTCTGGTATGGCGAGGCAATGAAGAAACTCCCTGCACTCACAAGGAGCAACCTCATGATCTGTTGCGGTGAAGACCTCGGCATGGTGCCATCGTGTGTGCCAACCGTAATGAACCAGTTGAATATCCTTTCGCTTGAGATAGAGAACATGCCAAAAGCACTTGGCACGAACTTCGGCAACCCTCAATCGTATCCATTCATGTCGGTCTGCACCATATCCTCACACGACACTCACACCTTGAGAGGCTGGTGGGAAGACGACCCTGTTCGCGCACAAGACTATTATAATAATGTGTTGCACCTTTGTGGCAAAGCACCTGAAAAGCTCCCAGGATGGATGGCTGAACAGATTATCTGCCATAACCTTGCAGCAAACTCTGCTTTGTGCATACTCACATTGCAAGACTGGATTGGCATTGAAGAACGCCTGCGCAACGACGATGCAAAGTCGGAACGCATTAACGAACCTGCCAACCCTCGCCACTATTGGCGTTGGCGCATGCATCTCAACCTCGAAGAACTGGTGAACGACGACGCATTCAACCGCCACGTCTCACAGCTCTGTCAGGCTTACGGACGATAAGTCCCCCTTGAATTCCCAAAACAGCTAGAATAGC
>JAUNQM010000345.1 GCA_030536165.1 Prevotellaceae bacterium
CTGCCATCGACAAGTCGCAGATGAAGGTAGCTTACACTGCCAAGACGGCAGGGAAAGTAGATTTTACAGTGTATAACAAGGCTGATGACAAAGGCTTTGTCATCCTCGACAACCACGACCAGGTCTTAGGATATTCCGACCGTGGCAGTTTCGACTACGACAAGATGCCTGACAATATGAAGTGGTGGCTGAGCCAGTATCAGGAACAGATACAGTGGGGGCGTGACAATCATGTAAAAGCAACATCCCCTATAAAGGTAGAAGGTGAGGATCCTATTGTCGTGTACCCTCTTTTGGGCGATATTGAATGGTCGCAAGGCTCTCCTTATAATAATATGTGTCCGATTATCAGCGGGCAGCATTGTGTCGTAGGTTGCGCTGCTACAGCTATGTCGCAGATAATGTTCTATCACAAGTGGCCGTTGAGGGGGCATGGCTTCCATAAATACGAATGGGAGGGCAAAACCTATTCATGCAATTTCTCGGAGTCTGTATATGACTGGGACAATATGTTGCCAAACTATCGTGGCTCTTATTCAAACGAGCAGGCTGATGCCGTTGCAAAATTATGTTCTGATGCAGGTATTAGTCTTGATATGATGTATGGAATCAGTGGTAGCGGTGCTTATGTTGATGCACAATATTATGCGTTTCCTCGTAACTTTGCATATTCAAGCAACCTTAGATATTTGAATCAGGGTGGTTTCTCCAGAGAAGAGTGGGAAGACCTGATCAGAGCAGAACTTGATGCTGCGAGACCAGTGTTCTATTCTGGTCAGGACAACAATAATGGTGGACATGCTTTTGTCTGCGACGGTTACACCATTGACGGATATTTCCACTTCAACTGGGGATGGAATGGCTCTGGCAATGCATACTTTAAAATTGGAGCATTAAATGTATCGGGCTATAAATTTAATAGCGGTAATGAGATAACAATCGGATTGGAACCACGCAAAACCTTTATGGTTGACGGTCTCTGCTATGAACTACTTGCCGACTCAACAGCAGCACTAACATATAAAGACGATACAGAATATACTGAAGCCGTTACTATTCCCGAGGAAATAACTTACGAAGGTAAAACATATAAGGTTAGCCGAATGGTAAATGGCTTCTTGCCATCGATAGATTGTGTGCCATCGCTGCAAGTGCCGTGGATGACACCTCCTGGAATATCAGGTGAGGTATTCAGTGATTCAGTGTATAGTAAAACGGTACTGATTGTGCCTGATAACTGTGTTGAGGCATATGCAAAAAGCCCTTTCTGGCGTTTATTCAATTGCATAAAGGATACTATAGGGCACTCTATTGAATGGGGAGATTTGAAGAAAGTCGCAGAAGGTACGGGAACATATTATTATTCTGCAAATTATTTGTACACGAATGGTGATATGGGCAGGGAAGACCCAGGCTTGCCAATTTCATACAGGGAAAGCAAAACTGAAGAAGGCAAGGGGCAGTTCTGGATTGAACACTGGTCGTATAATACTGACTTGTATATCGATTATGATATCAATACAGGAAATTGCTCTATTCAGAAACAATCAGCCGGCTTTACAATGGAGGATAAGAATTCAGAAACCTCGACAGTATATATTTCTGACATGCCAACTTTCTCACCAGACTTTACATACGAAGAGTATCCTTGCAAGTTTGATGCAGAAACAGGATTGTTTACATTCAACGTAATATATACTTGTGGCGAAGATTCGGCTGGTTTGATGACGCAGAGTGGATTTGAGACGTTCCAGGTTGATGGATTCAATTTTAGTATGTCTGCCACATACGATTATGAAAAGACTTTCGGCAAGAAAATAGGTGTAAGGATTGATACAGGTGACGGTGTCAAGTCGTGCAAGTATGTGTTTGTCGAAGGCGAAATAAGTAAAGACTCTGCGGCAGTCGTGGCACAGCAGATAGCCGATGGCGTCGTTGAGGGCAATAAAGCAATCATAGGATTATCTACTTATAAGCCGGCCTCGGTAAGCAAGGACTATACTATGGTCATTGCAGGCTTTGACAGGAATGGTGTGTTCCGTAATTTCATATCACCGGTCTTCAACTACAATGACATCTACAATATGATGCTCGGTGATGCAAATAAGGACAAGGCAATCGACGTTGCTGATATCACGACCATTGCGTCCTACATCCTCGGTGACAAACCATCGTCATTTAACCGCTTCT
>JAUNQM010000084.1 GCA_030536165.1 Prevotellaceae bacterium
TACAATTTACAGATTTTTGTATCTTCTCGACAATGCTTTCTGGTGTGATGGATACCATGCATCTGTAGTCACCATACTTGCATTCCTTATTGCCGAATATGCTGCAAGGTCGGCAAGGGAGGTCTGTCTGCACAGCATTGTCTTCGCTCTGCCCCCATCCCATGAAACCAGCAAGTGGATGTGTCTGCCCCCATACGCTTACCACAGGAACTCCTACGAGCGAGGCGAAATGCATGTTGGCGCTGTCCATGCTTACCATAACATCGAGCTGACTCATAAGTCGTAATTCGTTGTCAAGACCTTTGACAACGCTGCTAACATCAACAACAGAGTCGGTTCCGTTGGGTGCGATGGCTGCGTATTCCTCCTTCTTCGCTCCGAAGATGTAGATGCGACAATAAGGATAACGCTTGATGAGAGTGCTTACCACCTCTTTCATCTTTTCCAAAGGATAGGTCTTTCCGCGGAATGCTGCTGTTGGGGCAATGCCTATCCACGACTCGCCTTCGGGCTTTACAAAATGTGACTGGCTAAAACGGAATGGCACTTCTGACTGGTCGAGTGTGACAGGAAAACCTAATTTAGCAAGCACGTCGGCATAATTCTCAAATGGCGATGGCTGCTGTATCAGCTGTTTGTCTGTCTGTCGGCAGAGCGCCTTGCGCCCACTCCTATGTTTATCTATATGGGCAACCTTAACGCGACTTAACGCGAAACGACTGCGCAGATATTCCGTGCGAAGCACTCCGTGGAAGTCGGCAACGGCAGTGAAATGCTTTGCGGTAAGGCGCTTGTAGAGTTCGTTGAGACCTGTGATGTGCTTATATTCGTTGCTTACGTCAGCCCCCATGAAACTTACGTTTGGCGATATTTCATCAAACAAAGGCTTGGCAAACGGACGGCTGAGCACTGTCACTCGCAAGTCTGGATATTGCTGTGACAAGAGCTTGACCACGGGGACAATCATTGCCACGTCGCCCATAGCCGAAAAACGCATTATAAGCAGATGGTCTGTTTTCATTCTTTTAATGATGATTCCTGCCCTTATTTTTGTTGATAAAGGATAGGATTAGTCGAAGGGTCGTTGTACATCTTCATCTGACGATATACCTTCATGTACTTTTTGCCTTGCTCAATGTCGGCAAGCAGTTGGTCGATTGCCGTGGAAAGGTCTTTGCGCTGCTCAAGCAGAACATTGAGTTTTGCCTGGCACTTCTGCACGTGAGCCTCATCGGCATCAGTCCGCTCAACCTGTTCCTTCATGTGGTAAATCTTCAGATAAAGTATTGACAACCTATCTACAGCCCACGCAGGACTCTCGGTGTTGATTGTTGCATCAGGGGCAACAGTCACGTTGGCATAGAGCTCGCGGAAGTATGTGTCTATTTGTTCTACAAGGTCTGTGCGGTCTTGGTTGCTCTTGTCGATGCGTCTTTTGAGCGTAAGAGCCTCAACAGGGTTGATGTCTGGATCGCGGATGATATCTTCGAAATGCCACTGGACTGTATCAATCCAACATTTCAGGTAGAGACGATTCTCGATAGAGCCTTCGTCGAATGGGTTACAAATAGGTGTATCCACGTTGTCATGAACGTGATAGTCATTTATTGCCTTAGTGAAAATATGATCGCAAATTTGAGTAAAAGTCATAATTTTTAGATTTATTATCTGCAAAGATAGTAAAAAATATCAAAACAAGAAGAGAACAATGAAAATAGTAGCGAAATAATTATATTTTTTTTATAACTTTGTGCCGCAAAACGATAAAACCGTAAAATATGTTTACTCAATACTTCTACCCCATACTGTTGCTCATCATAGCAAATGTATTCATGACCTTTGCCTGGTACGGGCATCTGAAACTTCAAGATATGGGCTTCCTCACTAACAATACACCTTTATATATAGTGGTGCTCATAAGCTGGGGACTTGCCCTTATTGAATATTTCTTTCAGGTGCCTGCAAACAGAATGGGCTTTGTGGGAAATGGCGGAGTGTATTCGCTCATGCAACTAAAAATCATTCAAGAGGTGATTACGCTTGTTGTGTTCGTACTATTCACCACACTTCTATTCAAAGGCGAATCGCTGCACTGGAATCATTTCGTAGCATTCGGACTTCTTATTGCTGCGGTATATTTCTGTTTCCTAAAGTAAAAACTCACCAGAGATGAACATAGGCAACATCAACTTCGAACCACATCCAGTCTTCCTTGCACCAATGGAAGACGTGACCGATATTGGCTTCCGCATGCTTTGCAAGCGTTTTGGGGCATCGATGGTCTATACCGAATTTGTCAATGCCGACGCTGTTATACGCAGCGTACGCAGCACAATCAACAAGTTTCAGATAAACGAATCCGAGCGTCCTGTTGGAATACAGATTTACGGCAAAAGCGTTGACTCGATGGTAGAAGCAGCAAAGGTTGTGGAGGAAGCAAAGCCTGACGTAATTGACATCAACTTTGGCTGTCCGGTAAAGAAGGTTGCTTCGAAAGGTGCAGGTGCAGGAATGTTGCAAAACATACCTTTGATGCTTGAAATCACACGCGAAGTGGTGAAGGCTGTGAACATACCAGTCACAGTAAAGACTCGCTTAGGCTGGGATAACGACCACAAGATTATAGTTGATTTAGCCGAACAACTTCAAGATTGCGGCATCAAGGCTCTTACCATTCATGGGCGCACAAGGTCGGATATGTACACAGGTTCAGCCGACTGGACTCTTATCGGCGAAGTGAAAAAGAACCCTCGCATGAAGATTCCTATCATTGGCAACGGCGATGTGACTACACCTGAACAAACAAAGGAAAGATTCAGCCAGTATGGTGTTGATGCAGTTATGATAGGTCGCGCAACATTTGGTCAGCCGTGGCTCTTCCGTGAGATTCGCAACTATCTCGATGGAAACACTGAGGAACATGCCCTAAGCATTACCGACAAGATTGGAATACTAAAAGAACTGCTACGCATAAATGTTGAGCGCATTGATGAATACCGTGGCATACTTCACACGCGCCGCCACCTTGCTTCGACGCCAATATTCAAGGGAATTCCAAACTTCCGCGAGACAAGAATACGCATGCTTCGCGCTGAAACGTGCGACGAACTAACCGCCATCCTCGACGAAATTCCCGAGAAGTTTGGACTATAAAAAAGCCCTCGCCCAATAAGGGAGAGGGTCTTTGTTAACTTCTGCTAACCTGCAAACCTGTATGGCTGATGCTCATACCCACGAAACGCTCGTTGGCATTTCTGCGGTTTTCGTTCAGTATTTGTTTTATCTTCACTGCTGCCTCAGGGTCTTTTGCAACCATATATAAGTAACCGCCACCGCCAGCGCCACCTAACTTGTAGCCATAGCAATAGTCATCTATCAAGTCGGTTATCCGCTTGACTTCGGCAGGGTTTGTACCTGCGTCGATAGCCTGATTCTGTTCCCAAGTCTTACGCACGAGCAATCCCATAGTCTTATAGTCGCAATGCTGGATTGCATCATACATGTCTAACGCATGCTGCTTCATCTCAGCAAGCAAAGCCAGTTCGTCTTTGTCGTTGAGAAACATCTTCTTCACAATCTCAGCAAGCAGTTTCTTTGCCGTGCGTGTTATGCCTGTATAATAAAGCAGATGGCACTCTTTATATTCCTGCTGCGTCCAGAGGTTATCAGGCAGCCATCTTATGCCGAGGTTTTGTTCGAGGCCAGATGAAGTCTGGAGCAGTTTTACTCCATGCATAATTCCACCAAACTGGTCTTGCCATCCGCCTCCAGTGGTCAAGAGTTGTTCAAGCACCAGCGTGCGTTTGCCTATTTTGTCCTTATCCCAAGCCAATCCGCAGAAGTCGCTTATAGCACCCAGAACAGTCGAAGCAAGCACGCTGCTCGTGCCGAGACCGCTTCCTGCTGGTATGGCTGCAAGCGAAGAAACCTCGATTCCACCGCCAAATTCGCGCAGTTGTTCCTCAAGCGTTGCGTATGTTTCTACGGAATATCCAGGTTGGAAACCTGCTAACACGAGTGCAGCCTTCGGTATTGAGAATGGCGAACCTACATGGTTAAAGTCGGCAAGTTCCTCGTAAGTCTTCACTATTTCCACAGCTCCGAGGTCGATGCTACGCAGGACAATATGCGGCTCCTTGCACATCTTCACGTAGCAGTGCAAAGGAGGCTGACCGTTGAGTTCCATAGCAAAGTTGACCACATTGCCACCCTCAGTAAGGCAGTAAGGAGGAGTGTCAGTCCATCCGCCGGCAATGTCAATGCGCACAGGACTTCTTCCCCACACAATCTGGTCAGGATAGACTGCCATACGAGGGTTTTGTTTGTCTGTGAAGACGGTTGAAGTGACACGCTCGCTCAGCAATCTGAATGCCTCATCAGCAAGTTTGCTGCCATCGTCGCCCTTTAGAGTCTGCACTTCGCTGCGGAACATACAGTCACGTATTTTCGTCATCAATGGCACGTCGTTATCTATTTCTGGTGGCAACAACAAACCATTCTCAACAAATTGATGTGCAGCATTGTTCAAATCGAGCTGATAGAATACGCTCTTCTTGTAGTTTCGTGCAATGCCTTCCCAGTTAGCCTTGCGGAACTCTTTGCGCTGAGCCTCAAGGCGCGAAAGGTTTGCTATATTCGATATTTCCTCCGCACTAAGGAGATTTTTGGGTTGTAAATTGCAATTTGTAAATTGTAAATTTTTAAGTTGTTCTTTCACCAACTCGCCCAAAAGTTTCACATCGTCTGTCACAGGGAATCGCTTTTCTTGTTGGGCAGCACCGGCAAACTTGTCACCTATATTATATACGCGCGCGCAATAGTCGCGGTCGCCGATTGGTATGATATCAATACACTGACCTTCTTTCAGCGTGATATCCCAATCGTTCTCAGGCACTCCCGTGATGATGTGGCGCTTGTCTATCTTCCAATTTTCGTTGATAAAACTATTCTCAACCCACACCTCCGGATTTGCAGGCGTGAACTGTATCTTGCAGATGGAATTCTGTGTGAAGATAGATTCCTGCGGCTTGGTATTGGTCTGAATTATGGCTCGCTGGTCATTGACGAGGTTTTGCAGAGCCAATGTCGATGATATTATCTCCGGCGAACTGCCATAATGATAGAACTCACCACCTTCGAGAGGAAGCACTACCACCTTCAAATCCTTCAGGTCATTGTCCTTTACGGTTGGATTTGTGCCAAGCGAACATCCAAACTCCGAATATAAGTCGTACTCACGGAAATTGCATTTGCCACAACTCTCGTCATCCTGCACCCCAAAACCGTCATCCTGAACTTGATTCAGGATCTCCTTTGTGTCGCTGCCAAACGTCTTCTTGTTGAGTGCTCGCACAGCCTTGTCGCTGAGGAACCATATACCTATGTCGGTAAGGAAGAAATTCTCCTTCACTATCTCTGCCAGTTCTTCGTAAGAAGGCTTCTGAACCATGTGGTCGAGCACCTTTGGCGACTTGCGCGAACACACAAATATGCCGTGGTCCTTTGCTATTTCCTTGCTCAGCCACAAGCCGTAGCACACAACATCTGCGTCAGGAACCATCTGCAGTGGTTGTGTGTTGCGGATATACACATCGCCATTGACAATCATGGTGTGTATATTATCCGGAGTCTTCTCTATCATCTTCTCGTAGAGCGACATCTGGAGTGTAAGCAGGTTCTGCGACAACTGCTGTCCGCGTGCCCAACGGAACACAGGTATTGGTGTCAGCACTTTGCCAGATGGAGCATAGGCTGGCAGACGACGGCTTTGTCCGCCTGCATGCATTAAGATTCGCTTCTCATTTGCAAGCCATGTGTCATAATCCATACCATCGGCTTGGTGCTTAAAGCAATCATACAAGAGCCAACTGGTACCGCCACCCGAACCAAGTTTGTGGTTCACAGGGTCGTTAGTGCAGAAATATTCATCACGACTGCAACCTGTTATACTATGGAAATGCTCGACGAGGTTAGGCGGTAGAGATAAGAGCTTCTTCATAAGTTTTATGCGTTTTTTTCGATTTGTCTATAGAGCCTATCAAGACTATAGCGACCGTTGATAATATTTATTTCCGTGCAAATTTACAAAAAAACTGCTTACATCCGACCATAAAACCAAAACTTTTTATACCTTTGCATCATAAAATTCATGCCCTATGAAAAAACAAAACATCATTATCATTGCAGTTATGTCGCTCGTACTTGCTTCGTGTGGAGGCAAAAAAGAGCACGATTATATCATCGTTGAACCAGAGAAACCTGTCGTACAGAAGCCTCAGACCATTGCTTCTGAGACTTACAAGATGGACGACACGGTAACCTGGCGAGGCAAAGTCTATACATACAACATCGTTCGTATGTGCGACAAAGAAGCCCCAACGGTGAAGAATGAAGACGGACAGAAATTCTTCGACAACAAAGCCACAATCACCATTACACGCCCAGACGGCACGGAATTTTACTCCCACACGTTCCGCAAAGCCTCGTTTGAGCAGTATCTCCCTGCGGAACTAAAGAAGGGCGGAATACTTGAAGGCGTGGTTTTTGAAAAGGCCGAAAACGGTTTCCTTCAGTTTGCCGCAAGTGTTGCACTGCCTCAGAGCGACGAATACATGCCATTCGCAGTAAAGATTTCGCCTGACCAGTCAATCACCATCTCAAAAGTAAACCGTCTGGTAGAGGATTAACAGCAATAGTACTTTTTTGCATATTGCGATAAAGGGCGTGCAATCCACACGCCCTTTGTTTCCGTGCTCAAACATGAGCACGTTTTTTGGAGCCACCTGTAAAAACATGTGTTAAAAGCAGTCTCCTTGTTTAAAGAAATTTTTCTGCATTCCTCGGACAATCCTCTCTTCTTCGTCATGGCGGGCTTGACACGCAATCTCATCGAAAGAACTACACGTAACTATAGATATCCTGAATCAAGTTCAGGAAAAGACAGGGTGCATGACGAAGAGGGTAACAATGAATTGTTCGAAAAAAAGAATAGCAGTCATACCAATGTGTATCCTGCTATTCTTTTCATAACACAGGCTTTTCCCTGTGAGCCATCTATTTGGCGAAGTTCGTCACCTTTCCACTTCCTGCGATGTTTTGGCTAAGGGATGCAACATTGCATTTCACGTTGCCTGAGCCGCTTATATTTACTTTTCCTCGTTCAGCTATCAAGGCTGTAGCGTCGATGTTTCCTGAACCAGCAATCTCGTATTTAGCCTCTTTGGCTAAACCTGCAAGTGCTATTTCGCCGCTGCCGCCAATCTCGGCTTCCAGTTCGTCGGTTGCCACTTCAGCCAGTTTTATGTTGCCGCTGCCTGACAGTTTAGCCTCAATCTCATGGGCTTTGATGTTCATGCCGTGAATCTTTCCCGAACCGCTAACGACGAGTTTAATGTCGTCGGTGACAAGTCCTTCGGAAAGGTCTGCCATGCCCGAACCGCTCACCCATACGGTCTCAAGCGTCGGTGCATAGACCGTGATATCGAGTGTGTTGTAGCGTATGTTTACGTTATCCTTGAACTTTAAGCGCAGCGTTTTGTCGTTGTTCGTGACAGAAATCTTATCCATGATATTGTCGCAACACTTCACCTTTACCGAGCAGGAGCCTGTTGTAGGAAGGTAGCGCACGTTGAGTGAACAATGAACATCAATTTCGTCGAACATACCGACGTTGAATGTCTTTTCGATTACGTTACCCGATTCGGTTACTGTTTTGATAGGGTTTAATTTGTCTGCGATGTTTACTTTGCAACTTGTGCAGATGAGTGCGAGGCATACTAATGCTAAAGATAATTTCTTCATAATTCTTTTCTTTTTTATGTTTCTGTCCATTAGACGCAGCACCGCATCGAAAAGTTGCACATTGAGGCAATTTTTTTCAGCAATCGGGCCATCGCCTCTGCCAAAAGACACCTTATTATATTACGCGCGCGTACGCGTAGGCGCGCGCGAATGACTTCCACCTATAGCTATTTAGGCTAAGAAATACGCGCCTAAACTTCAAATCGAAGACTATACGTCGCGACTATTGATGAGGTAATAGTCAAGTATAACGAGTGCTGCCATTGCCTCTACGATAGGCACTGCGCGCGGTGCTGCACAGACGTCGTGGCGGCCTTTCATCTCGCGTCCGAGCGATGGTATTGGCTTGAATGCTACACGGAAATTGATGTCGGTGCCGTCGCTTATGCCGCCGAGTATGCCGCCGCTGCGTGCGAAGTTATGCTCCGAGCCGCGCATGTCGGCCGCAGCAAAACCTTCGCCATACTCAAATCCTTTGACTGCATTGATTGAGAGCATGGCTTCACCGAGTGCTGCATGAAGTTTGCCGTAGATAGGTTCACCCAATCCGACAGGGCATCCCTTGATGACGCAACTGACTACGCCTCCGCATGTATCAATCTCGTCGATGGCTTCTTTGATGCGTTTAGTAAGGTTTTCCTCGTCTTCCACTTCGGCCTTGATTTCAATGCCGAGGCTTTTCAGCACGAGTTTTGCAAACGCACCTGCCACGACACGGCACACTGTCTCGCGTGCTGATGCACGTCCGCCACCGCGATAGTCGCGGAAGCCATACTTCATCTGATAGGTGTAGTCGGCATGACCAGGGCGGTAGATGTCGCGGAAGAGTTCGTAGTCTTCAGAGTGCTTGTCGTTATTCATTATAATAAAGGCAATAGGCGTGCCGAGGCTTTTTCCTTCGAAAACGCCAGAGAGAATCTGCACCTGATCGTCTTCTTTTCTTGTTGTCGTGCCGAGTGTATGCCCTGGACGACGACGGTCAACCTCACTCTGTATGAAGTCTAAATCAATCTCAACCCCCGACGGGAAGCCATCGATGACGCCACCAACGGCAACACCATGACTTTCGCCAAAGGTAGTGAGGGTTAGTAAATTGAGATGGGATACCTTACGAATTCAGTTGCCCGTGCTTTAAAGACAAATAAAACC
>JAUNQM010000085.1:0-255 GCA_030536165.1 Prevotellaceae bacterium
CCATCACTCTTCTCCATCATAGACGTCAATATTATCAAGGGCATTTTTCTATATTATTCAACCCAAAAATCTATATAAATCGCGCTTGTTTTCTATATCATTTCAATTAACCTTTAGATATGGTCCTAAAGTACATTTTGTGCGTTCATCAACTCACTCATCACATCTCCCCGCTTTACTCATCATTTATCCCTTCTTCAGTCGTCGTATCAACTCGGAAAAAGTTTTGCAAAACTTCGGGCAAAGTTTTTCAAA
>JAUNQM010000085.1:265-8906 GCA_030536165.1 Prevotellaceae bacterium
TTTAACGTTGCATCATAAAATCATATACGTTAACCACTCTTCACATCTTCCACAACTGCACCCAGAACACTCCCTGAATGAAACATAAGTTCTTAAAAACCAAAATCCCCAGACTCAGATGAGCCCGGGGACTTTGCTAATATAAATTGATGTGTTGGCTTATTCTGCCTTAGGTTCTTCTGCTACACCCATTTCTTCGAGTGTCTCAGCTTCGTCAGCAGCCTTCTTTGCAGCAGCTTCCTGCTTGCGAGCCTTTGCTTCAGCAGCAAGTTCTTCAGCATTCTCTGCAACAACCTTTACTGGAACCTCAACGATTACGTCCTTATGATAGTGAACAAGTGCAACAAAGTCGCCAACCTTCTTCACGTCCTTCATTGTGACAATCTTGCGGTCAACTTCAATACCCTTTTCAGCGAGAGCATTTGCTACGTGAGCAGCACCTACTGAACCATAAGCTACGCCATTAGCACTAACCTTAACTGCGATTTCAACAGTTACGTCCTTCAATGCGTCTGCCTTCTTCTGTGCTTCAGCCTTGATAGCCTCGAGCTTGCGAGCCTGCTGCTTGAGGTTTTCAGCAAGAATCTTCTTTGCCTGAGCTGTTGCGATTATACCCTTACCTGTTGGGATAAGATAGTTACGTCCGTAACCAGGCTTTACATTAACGATTTCGTTCTTGAAGCCTAATCCTATGATATCTTCTTTCAGTATAATTTCCATAACTACCTCCTATTTTATTTCATCATATCAGTTACGTAAGGAAGCAATGCAATCTGGCGTGCACGCTTTACAGCCTGTGCAACACGACGCTGATACTTCAGAGAGTTACCTGTAATGTAGCGAGGAAGAATCTTACCCTGCTCGTTGAGGAACTTCTTGAGGAATTCTGCATCCTTATAATCAATATACTTAATACCACTCTTCTTGAAACGGCAGTACTTTTTCTTCTTTGTATCGACTGCAACTGGAGTCAAATAACGTACTTCTTGATCTTGTGCCATGATTTATGCCTCCTCTGCTTTTTGTGAATACTTCTTGCGACGCTTTTCTGCATATTCTACTGCATACTTGTCGAGCTTGACTGTCAAGAAACGGATAACTTTCTCGTCACGACGGAAAGCAACTTCGAGAGTGTTAACAATAGTTGGCTCAGCCTTGAACTCGAAGAGGTTGTAAAAACCTGTTGACTTCTTGTCGATAGGATAAGCCATCTTCTTCAATCCCCAGGCCTCTTCGTTCAGCATTTCTGCACCATTGTCGGTGAGAACCTTCTTGAACTTAGCGACCGTTTCCTTCATCTGTTCGTCAGACAAAACGGGAGTTAAAATGAAAACGGTTTCGTAATTGTACATACTTTAATTAATTATTTGTTAAACGTTTTACGCACCTTTTGGGCACGGTTTTTTGTTAAGCGGGCACAAAGGTACAAATTTTATTTGATTCCTCCAAATTTTCTTTTACTTTTTTGTTGTTTAGAGGCTTAGGGCGTTTATTTTACGATGTTTCGATGTTTCGATTTATCGACTTTAGTCCTTTTTAGGAGCTAAACGAGTAAATTCCTTTACTTTCTTCTTATTGATGCATTTCTTTAGCGTTGGTTCTTGCCTTACCGTCTCATTGGCTAAAATGCCTGCAATAACCGACGCACCATAGATATTAAGGTGTGTGTCGTCTTGACGACCATTCGGAGCTGTCTTGTATTTGCCAACTGGCAACCAGCAGAACAGGCTCTTTGATTTCTCCGGCCCCATTGGCTGGATAAGGTCGTGAGTAATACGCGTTGCATCGATGAACAAACATCCCGTTTCCTGTGCGACATTGCGTGGCGCTACGACATAATCTCCGTGAGTATCAACCAAAGTGTCAGTCACGATTGCTGCATTCTTCTTCAATTCGCTGCCGTCTGCTTTCAGCAGAGCATCATCTGCTGCTACGGCATTTGGATCGACATAGAACTTGCGACGCACAATGCTATTCATAAGTATTGGCGTACCACCCTTTTCGCGCGTTTCTTCAATGAACTTCTTAAGGTTAGCATCAAATGTTGAGCCTGGGTCTGTGTGGCGGTCAGCCTTTGGCTTCTCGTCGTTATGGCCAAACTGAATAATAACGTAATCACCTGGGCGTATTTTCTGAAAGACAGCCTGCCAACGCCCTTCGTCGATGAAACTTTTAGATGAACGCCCGTTGACAGCATGATTATCTACAACAACTTTTGTGGAGTCGAAGAACATTTGCAACATCTGCCCCCACCCTCTTTCCTGGTTGTCAGCTTTGTCACCAGTAGTTGGTTTGTTTGCCATAGTGCTGTCGCCAATCATAAATATTGTGATTGGTCGGTTGCGGAGCGACGTAAGCATAAACAGAACTCCTGCAACAAGAAAGAATGTAATAAGGCGTTTCATTTGAACTATCTTACTTTCTTTATCAATTCCTCAACTGACACAAGCTCCTGTTCACCTTTTTCCATATTCTTGAGCATAACCTTCCCTTCTGCAATCTCGTTGTCGCCTGCTAAAGCGACAAATGGGATTTGCTTTGCGTTGGCATAAGTCATCTGCTTCTTCATCTTTACCGAATCAGGATAGATTTCACACCTGATTCCGTTATTACGAAGTTCTGCAAGTATCGGCAAACAATATTCTGTTTCCTTTTCACCAAAGTTGATGAATAGAACCTGAGTACCGGTCATTGTCTCCTTTGGATAGAGGTCGAGTTGGTTGAGCACATCAAAGATTCTATCTGCTCCGAATGATATTCCTACACCGCTTACTCCAGGAAGTCCAAAGATTCCTGTCAGGTTATCGTAGCGACCGCCACCAGTAATACTTCCTATCTCCACATCGAGAGCTTTTACTTCAAAGATTGCGCCTGTGTAATAGTTCAAGCCGCGTGCAAGGCTGAGGTCGAGATTAAGAACGGATTTGAGGTTCTTGAGTTTTGAAATAATAAACTCAACTTCATCAAGTCCCTTCAGACCAGTCTCACTATCCTTGAGCAGTTCGCGCATTGTTGCAAGTTTCTCCTCGTTCGTACCAGACAAAGTGAGAATCGGTTCAATCTTTGCGACCTGTTCAGCAGTAAGCCCACGCTCTATCAATTCGTTCTTGACATTGTCGAGTCCAATCTTATCAAGCTTATCAATGGCAACCGTGATGTCAATAATCTTATCGGCTTCACCAATCATCTCGGCGATGCCTGTGAGAATCTTGCGGTTGTTGATTTTTATTTCAATGCGAACTCCAAACTTCGTGAATACAGTATCAACTATTTGCATCAGCTCCACTTCGTTGAGGAGAGAATCAGAGCCAACGACGTCGGCATCACACTGATAGAATTCGCGATAACGTCCCTTCTGCGGACGGTCGGCACGCCATACTGGCTGAATCTGATAACGCTTGAAAGGGAACTGCAAGTCGTTTCGATGCATTACAACAAAACGTGCGAATGGCACAGTAAGGTCGTAGCGAAGACCCTTCTCTGGTGCAAGTGTTGCCTTTTCGCCTGAGTTCTGAATGCGGAACAGGAGTTTATCACCTTCCTCACCATACTTACCCATGAGCGTAGAGAGTTGCTCCATTGCAGGAGTCTCTATCTGCTGATAACCGTAGAGTTGATATACTGATTTTATTGTTTCAAAAATGTAGTTACGCTTTGCCATCTCAATAGATGAGAAGTCGCGTGTACCTTTTGGGATGCTTACCATAATTATTGTTTCTATTTAACTTTGTTTTTTAGTTTCTTCTCTTGCTCCTTCTTCTGGCGAGTTGACTTTGCTATGCAAGAGCTACAGATGCCATAAACCGTAATCGAAAAGGTTTCATTACGAAATCGCTTGGTCGGAATATTGTTGAGCAAAGCAGGAATGCTCCTTATGTGCAACTCAGTTATCTTGCCGCATGAAGTGCACACTTGGCAGCAATGATTTTTTCGTCCTATCGCAGCCTCATACTTCACTTCCCCCTCCATCTGGTGCCTGATAATCAAGTGCAAGTTTATAAAGAGGCGAAGCGTATTATATAATGTAGCCCTACTGACGATGAAGCGGTCACGTTCCAATGCCTGTTGGATGTCGTAAATAGAGCACATTGCAGAAAATGAATAAATCAATTCCAACAAATAGTACCTCTCAGCCGTCTTGCGATGATTGCCCGTCGAAAGATAGCTGTCAAGTATTTCACGTGCTTTTTTAAATGATTGCTTATCCAATTCTCTTCAATATGTTTTGCCCACAGATTACCTGCAGCCTATTATTACTTTCTATTGCCTTTTCGGCTATTTCTCTTGCGTATGGAGTATAGCGCAGCAGATTAAACGACAACCACTCTGCCATCTCCTGTGTAGTAAGAGATGCAACCCATTGCTCAGCCGTTTCTTTATTCAACAGTTCGTGTGGCATTACAAGCGTTGCAAGGATTTTACACTCACGAATGTCTTCGTCCCACAGCTGGGTAGCAAGCACAAACTGGTCTTCAACGTCAGGCGTCTTTTCTATAATCTCAGCCGCCATTTCTTGCAGGTGCTGAATAGAAATGCCCCAGATGAGTTTGTAATTAAGCCCCTTCTCTCTCATTGAAGCGGCTGTTACACCGTTCATGTAAAGTCGGAAACTTTGCTTTATTTCATTTAGTTCCATATTGCTTTGAATAGCGAAGCATTTGTGCATCGTACGTCTCGGTGTAGTCGACCTTAACATCTGTAACCTTTCCGTTCTCGTCGAAAACAGGAGTCATCACAGGGTTAATGAATCCCTTGTAAGGAGCTATGTTGAGTTTCTTGTAGCGGTCAAGCACGTTTTCGTGTATTTCCTTGTTAACCTTCACGCCGTATGTCTCAACAAGATTCTTGCAGGCATCAAAGTCGCCTTCGCTTTTAATACGCTGCACCTCAGCAAGGAGTTCAGCAACAAGGTTGCGCAGTTCCTTGTAGTCGTTTATCTTCAGGAATATCTTACCATCACGCTTTACAAGCTCCATCACATTGTCTTTCTTTCCCTTTTCAAAACACCAGTTGGCTATAAGCGCGCGGTTTCTCATGTGAGCCTCCTCAATGTTATCGCCTGGCTTGATGCGCACAAGCTGAGTCATCAATCCGTTCATCATCTGGCTATAGTAGCTTGCCTTGTATGCCTCATCGTTTGGCAGCAAACCAAGTTCTACGAGTTTCGGGTCAGCAAGATAATAGAGGGCGAACAAGTCTGCACGTGTTTCCTCATTTGTACTGCTATAGTTCTTCAGAGCATCTGGGTCGGTACCAGGAAGAAGTTGTCCGCTTGCATGACCAAGACATTCGTGGAGGTCGGTATGCAGATAGTCGCAGTCATCACCATAGTCTTCTATGAGTTTACGTGTTTCTTCGTCTATCACGAATTCTTCACTAAAGCCGTTCCCATGTGCAGCCTTGTTGTATGCATCGGTAATATTGCTAATAGTAACACTCTTGCTACCATGTTCTGCTCTTATCCAATCTGAGTTTGGCAAGTTGATGCCGATTGGTGTTGAAGGATATGAGTCACCAGCAAGCATTGCTGTGTTGATAACATTTGCCGTGATACCTTTCACCTTTGGCTTGCGGAAAATAGGATTCACTGGCGAATGATCTTCAAACCACTGTGCATTGTCGCTGATAGTCTTTGTGCGCTTTGTTGCTTCAAGGTCTTTATACTGCACAATGCCTTCATACGTACCCTTCATGCTCAGAGGGTCGCCATAAGTCTCAATAAAGCCACATATGAAATCTACCATGCCTTCAAGTGTGCCAACCCATGCTATTGAGTACTCGTCAAAGTCTTCAAGATTACCCGAGTTAAAGTATTTTACAAGCTTCTCGATAACTTCCTTCTGCTTGTCGTTTTCTGCGTATGGCAATGCCTTATTCAGGTTTGCAACTATCTTGCTGATGTACTTGCCGTACTTGCCTCCGACTTTCCATACGTCTTCAACAATCTTTCCTTTCTTTTCTATCAGCGTAGAGTTGAGACCAAACATAGGCAGATTAGCACCCTTGCCTTCTTTCATTTTTGCGTAGAAGTCCTCTGCCTCTTTCTGCGTAACGCCTTCGCCATAGAAGTTGTGAGCAGACGTAAGCACTACGTCGGCATCTGCAGCAAGGTTAACGCCTTTTGCCAACAAGGTAGGGTCGAAGATAACCTTGCACAACGTGTCAAGGTTCTTGACTTTAATCTTGCAGGACTTGACTTGATTACGCAGCCAGTCTTCAGTAAAGCCTGGCTTGAACTTGTCTTGTGAATAATGGTGGTAGATTCCATTGCCAAACCACACCTGTTTGATGTAAGTCGTGAACGCTTTCCAGTCGTCAGTATTCTTATCACCCTTGAAGTTAGTATAGACGCCTTCAAGAAGATTACGAATCTCCAGATTATATTTTCCTTGTTGATCAGTTGTGATGTCTCGTCCCCAAAGCGCTGCTTCCGAAAGATAGTAAATGTACGCCTTCTGGTTAGGTGTAAGGTTTTCAAAACCATTCAACTTGTAACGCAGCATTTGTATGTCAGCAAACCTTTCGTTGTTATATGGAAAGTTGTCTGCTTCAATGTCAATCACTTGTAATGCCATGATTAGAATTATAAAAAGTTTTTTCATTTTGTTAAATTAGGTTGTGGGTTATCGGTTATGGGTTGTCGGTATAACCTATAACCTAAAACCAATAACCAAAAACCGTTATGAAAATTATGAATTATTGTTTCTGCCGTTTAATCCGTTTGTAAAGATATTTCACCGTTGAAGCGTTGATACCAAGTTCCACAGCTTTGTCGAGGTCTCTTGTCGCTTCTTCCTTACGCCCAACGCGTATCAAGCGTTCTGCTCTTGCAACATAATATTCACCCACGTTAGGAGCAAGTCTGATAGCCTCGCCCCAGTCAAAGATACATGGTTCAAGCATGCTACGCTCCTCTTCAATCCCTGCGCGAGCGATGTAAGCACTGACGCTGTCGGGGTACATCTCGACAAGATTATTTATCTGGTCATACGCCTCTGTATAGTGTTTATCCTTCTGGTTGAGCAAGGCAAGACCAAGCATTCCTTCATAGTTGAAAGGCGCAATCTTAAGGAATTGTTCGTAGTCGGAACGCGCAAACTTATATCTGTGCAGTTTCTCGTTGACGTATGCACGGAAGTAGAATGCAGCAGCGTTATCATGGTCTTTCTGCACCACCTTATTATATGTGTCCAATGCATCCTGCCAGTTCTCTTTCTCTATCTGATTGCCAGCGGTCTTCAGCAACTCATCAGTCGTCTGCGCAGAAAGAGTATTTGCAACAAAGACAAAAAGAACCAGTAAAATTGTAAATTGTAAATTCCTACACATGTATTGTAAATTGTAAATGGCTTTTACTCCCTAACTCCTAAATCATACATTTGGCTTGGTGTACGACGCTTTAGTATTTCGAGGCGGAAGTCCTTATCGGCAACAATTCCGTAGCTTGCAAGAATGCTTTCGACAGTCTTCCTCGCAAGTTCTGGATGATTGTTCTCCTCGCTGAGGTGACACAACCAAAGATGTTTCAGCTTTGGTGTAGCATTCTCTGCAACCGCCTTTCCACAATCCATATTACTGAGGTGTCCTGTCTGACTTGCAATCCTCTGCTTCAGGAAATCAGGATAGTGCCCGTTGCGCAGCATCTCTTTGTCGTGATTTGCCTCCAGCACAAGATAGTTGGCTTCCGAGATATAATGGCACATCTTGTCTGTAACATACCCAGCATCAGTCATCAAGCAAAAGGTTACGTTGCCATTCTTAATGCAATAACCAACGTTATCCTGACTGTCATGCGGAACAGAGAACGGGGTAATTTCAAAGTCATCCAAATGGATAGTTGCGTCTTTCTCTATGAAGCGGATATTCTCGTCTTTCACCTTGCTACGCACTACAAAGTTCTGCTTAATACCCTCATGAACCTTTTCTGTAGCATACACAGCCACGCCAAGTTCGGAACTCAACGCCCCCACACTCTTTATATGGTCGGCATGGTCATGGGTCACAAGTATATGCTTGATGCGGTTCAGAGAGATGCCGCGATCCTTGAAGTGCTTCTTCAAGGCACGCGCCCCCACCCCAGCATCAATCATAATGCCTGATTCTTCAGTCAGCAGCAGATAACAGTTACCACTGCTACCGCTACCAAAACAAATGAATTTTATCATTATTGTTGTTTGTTCGTTTATTCGAGTGCAAAGTTACGATTAAGTGAGCGATTTTCCAAATTTATTTGAGAAAATCCGAACTGACGGAGCAGCGAGAGGAGAGAAAAAGTTTGTTTTTGCTTTTCCGAGTCGCGACGGAAGAAGACGTAAAGTCAACGTGAGTAACTAAAACCGAAGGTTAAAGTTACGAATAAGTGAGCGAAAAACAAAATTTATTTTGGTTTTTCCAAAAAGCTAACCGCAAAACACTTAACCCGTTTTCCAGGCCTTCACACCTAAGGTGTCACTTGCGTCACACCTTAGGTGTTACCTATGCAAACACCTTAGGTGTTCGTCGCTGAACACCTAAGGTGTGGAGGCCTAAAATATGCCTTGTATGCACTTCTGTTCCCTTTTTAATAGTTGCTATAGCTTTTTAGAGGCTCTATAGAAGTTTTTCAAGGAAAGCAGGACTATTTTTTCTTTTCGGCTCATCG
>JAUNQM010000346.1 GCA_030536165.1 Prevotellaceae bacterium
TGACAATGCACAATTCAATTTGCAGGGCGTACGTGTCGGCAAGAACTACAAGGGTATCGTGATTAAGAACGGAAAGAAGTTTATGAACAAATAAATATATGGAGGACAAAGAAATGAAAAAGACTTATATTGCACCAGAAACATTGTCAGTTCGCATTCAAATTGACAACTTGCTTACTGCTACTTCCGCTGGATTTGGAAATCCTACAGACATTCAGTACGGCAAGGAAGAAGATGACGACAAGTACTTTGGTTGGTAATTAGCATTTATAGGCAATGTGGACAGAACAAACCTGCCTACATTGCCTTCTCGACAAGATTTTATTTTTATTAACTTTTAAATTTTTACTATTATGAGAATTATTACTAAATCAGTTTTTTCGCTTTGTCTGTTGTTTGCAGGCATAGCAAGTGCTTTTGCACTCGACGATGTGACTATCAATCCTACATTCGACTGCAACTATCGCCCAACAAGTGATGCTACAGGATGGGCTTCAGGTACACCTAAAATGTCAACTCTTGATGGTAACACAGGTCCAGAACTTCGCTGGAGTTCAAATCTGTTCTCTGTTTTTGAGTTTGAAGTTCCTAACTTTGATCAAGCTAAGACCCTCTCTCTTAAGCTTACAAGAGCTGGCTCTAAAAACTCTACTCTTGGCGTATGGTACTATGAATACATGGATGAACTTCCTACAGACAACACGGTAACTCCTGCCGATAATAGTTTTGCCGACAATGTTACTAGCGCTGTAGGCACTGCATTTGGATCAAAGGAAGGTGGCAACGCTCCTCTTGCTCAGGCTTCCGTATCAGATGGCGTATATGTACTTGCTATTCATGAGGAAGGTGTTGATGCAATAAAGACTTCAGGCGTTACATACAAGGCTGATAAAACCACAGCGATTATCCGTTTGGTCGTTTCTACAATCATTACTCAGTCCGCAAATACGAACTATGTAAACTCTAACACAGCCAACGATGCAGCAAGTCGTCCAGCTATGACAGTTTCTTATTCAGCTACTGTTTATCCTGTGAATAATATAACCACAGGTCAGGGTTACGATGACCTTCTCTCAGCAATCTCAGCAGCCGACGATGCAGAGGTGATTGAAGTAAGTACTGACCAGAATATTGGTAGCCGTGTAAATTTCGATAATATCAACGGTAAATCACTCACTATTCAGGCAGCAAAGGACAAGACGGTTGTCTTCAAGAAGCAGAACGGTGACAACATCACATTCCTCACAAGAGGTAACATCACAGTTAAGTCTGGTGAAGGTAAGATTATCCTCGACGGTAACAATGTAAGTACAGCTAAGAACTACTGGGAAGTAGGCAATGGAAATCTTACCCTCGATGGCGTAACAATGCGTAATTGCAAGAACACGGGTACATCAGGTATCATTGCAGTAAAGAGTAATCGCCGTCTATACCTCAATAATGTTACATTTGAAAACAACACGATTGCTGATGGCAGTTGCGTAATCTATATGCTCAACGAAGGTGCATCAAAGGGCGCACATATGACAATGAGTGGAAACAACACATCAGATGTTACAATGATTGCCCTTCAGGCTGCAATAATGTCATCACCGATTGACGTTGATACAACAGGTATTACTAACACAGCTCCTATTACCGTGAACTTCGTCTCAGCTCCAACAGCAGACTTCATCCTTGCTTCTGGTTGCAATGACGCTACTAAGTTTGCTGTACTCAACGCAGGTCTTTACGTGAAGACTGACGGCGAAAACGTAGTTGTGACTACCGAAGAACCAACAGGTATCGAAACAGTTGACAATGCACAATTGACAATTGACAATGCACAGTTCAATTTGCAGGGTATGCGTGTTAACAAAGACTACAAGGGCGTTGTCATCGTTAACGGTAAGAAATACATCAAGTAAATTCAGGATAACTTCGCCATGCTTGTGGCTTCAGCCATAGGCTGGCATTAGAAAAGCCTCCGTTTGGTTTGAGTACCATACGGAGGCTTTTTGCATCTAATAACATTTCCACCATTCTATATTACAATTTATGCAAAATCAGTCATTAGAGTCGTAAGCATTCGATAAACAATAGATACTATAGTACCTGTAGTTTATCGAATGCTTACAATCAAAATATCTTTACGCCTTGTAGTTCTTTACGATTCCGCATCAACTCTCTTTCTC
>JAUNQM010000086.1:0-5516 GCA_030536165.1 Prevotellaceae bacterium
TGTCGGAAGTTTTGCAAAAATTTTCCCGAGTATTAACGACGTGTGAAGCGAAGGAATATGACGACTATTAAAAGGAGATACGAAAACTACTCTAAATCTATAGTAGAGATGCCAGTGTAGCTATGTCTTCGTCAGTTGTCTCCCATGAAACAACGAAGCGCACTTTTGACTCCGTTTCGCCTCGCGGTCCCCAATATTCAAACGAAACATGTGGCAACAAACGGTCAATAACTTCATTTGGCAAAATGAAGAACTGCTGATTGGTTGGGGAGTCAACAAACGTCTTGTATCCCTTCTCTATCATATTCTGTTTCAGCGAAAGTGCTTTCCTTATCCCTTCGAATGATATGCGAGCGTAAAGATTGTCAGTGAACAATGCGGCAAACTGCAAACCTATCAGGCGACCTTTTGCAAGAACTGCGCCGTGCGCTTTCATCACACTGAAAAAGCGTTTGAGCAAGGTTTTGTTAGTGCATACAAGTGCTTCGCCAAACATTGCTCCCATCTTTGTGCCGCCGATATAGAAGATATCCGCAAGACGCGCAATGTCGGGAAGCGTCACATCGGTAGAAGCTGCGAGTCCGTATCCGAGTCTTGCACCGTCAATATAAAGAGGTATGCCGTGGCGATTGCATACAGCGCTGAGTTCCGTCAACTCTTGAAGCGAATAGATAGTGCCCAGTTCGGTCGGGAAAGAGATGTAGAGAGCGGCGGGCTCGACAATGTGAAGATTGGTATCGTCGGCATTGAAGTCTTTCATATAAGCATCTACATCGGCAGCACTTACCTTACCATCACGACTCGGAAGCGTTATCACCTTGTGAGAAAACAACTCAATAGCCCCTGCCTCATGGTTGTTTATATGTGATGTCTCTGCTGCTAAAATGCCTTGCGTCCGACTGAGCATGCCATCGATGACCGTGCAGTTAGTCTGCGTGCCACCGACAAAGAAATAGACATCAGCGTCAGGAGTCTTGCATGCCTCTCGAATCAGTTGCTTTGCCTTGTTGCAGAAATCGTCGCAGCCATAGCCTGACGTCTGCAACATGTTGGTTTTCACTATGGCATCCAAAACCTCAGGATGCGCTCCTGCCATATAGTCGCAATCAAAATGAATCATCAGTTAGATGTTATGAAGATTGGGGAATTAACTGTTTGACAAAATACACAAATGCCAATGGTACAATTGTAAATGGTAAATGGTACATGATTTTATCCCACAGTGCCTTCGAGTGAGACGGAAAGAAGTTTCTGCGCTTCGACGGCAAACTCCATTGGCAGTTTGTTGAGCACTTCTTTTGCATAGCCATTGACAATCAGTCCCACAGCTTGCTCGGTCGGTATGCCTCGCTGGTTGCAATAGAACAATTGGTCTTCGCTTATCTTGCTCGTTGTTGCCTCATGTTCAAACACAGCTGTATCGTTATGCACGTCCATATAAGGGAACGTATGGGCACCGCACTTGCTACCGAGAAGAAGACTGTCGCACGAGCTGTAATTGCGGGCATTGTCGGCAGTAGATGCTGCACGCACCAATCCACGATAAGAGTTCTGGCTGTGGCCGGCACTTATTCCTTTACTTATAATAGTACTCTTGGTATTGCGTCCGAGATGTATCATCTTGGTGCCAGTATCGGCTTGCTGGTAGTTGTTGGTTACTGCAACGGAATAGAACTCTGCCTGAGAGCCGTCGCCACGAAGCACACATGAAGGATATTTCCACGTTATGGCACTTCCTGTCTCGACCTGAGTCCATGAGAGTTTGCTGTTCACACCGCGCAAGTCGCCACGCTTCGTCACAAGATTGAACACGCCTCCCCTACCCTCTGCGTCGCCTGGGTACCAGTTCTGAACTGTGGAATACTTAACCTCTGCATTATTGTTCACCACAATTTCCACTATCGCAGCGTGGAGCTGGTTTTCATCACGCATCGGCGCCGTGCATCCTTCAAGATACGATACGTAAGCATCATCGTCGGCAATAATCAGCGTGCGCTCAAACTGCCCCGTCTCTTTTGCATTGATGCGGAAATACGAGCTGAGCTCCATTGGGCAGCGCACGCCCTTTGGAATATAGACAAACGAACCATCGCTGAAGACTGCACTGTTGAGTGCTGCATAGAAATTGTCGCGGTATGGCACAACCGTGCCAAGATACTGCTTTACCAAATCGGGATATTCGCGCACAGCTTCGCCAATAGAACAGAAAATAATACCGCGCTCAGAGAGTTTTTCCTTGAAAGTCGTCTTCACACTGACTGAGTCCATAATGGCATCAACGGCAACACCACTTAGAGCCAGACGTTCCTCAAGAGGAATACCCAGTTTCTCGAAAGTCTTTTCAAGTTCTGGGTCTATCTCTGTCTTTTCGGGCTTCTTTGCCATTGGGTCAGCATAGTAAGAGATTGCCTGATAATCAATGTCGGGCAGTTCTACGTGTCCCCATGTCGGCTGCTTCAGTGTGAGCCAATAGCGAAAGGCTTTCAGACGAAAGTCCAAAAGCCATTCCGGTTCCCCTTTCTTAGAGGAAATAGTACGGACAACCTCCTCGTTCAACCCTTTACCGATTATCTCGGTATGGACATCGGTGGTGAATCCGAATTCGTATTTCTTTTCAGCTACTTGCTTTATAAAGTCGTTTGACATAAAGTACAAAAGCAATCTATAGAATCTATAGCAAACTATTCTTTACAACTTCTGCTTTACCTCAACTTCTGTGAAGGTTTCGATTGTGTCGCCAACCTGAATGTCGTTGAATCCTGCAAGGCTCAAACCGCACTCAAAGTTTACAGCAACTTCCTTGACATCGTCCTTGAAGCGCTTCAACGCAAGGATGTTACCAGTGTGGACAACAATACCGTCACGCAGCACACGTGCCTTGTCTGAACGATGCACCTTACCTTCAACAACGTAAGCTCCGGCAACAGTTCCAACCTTTGAGATATGGTAAACCTCACGCACCTCAACAGCACCTGTGATGACTTCCTTCTTAATCTTTTCAAGCATACCTTCCATAGCCGCCTTAACGTCATCGAGGGCATCATAGATTACAGAGTAAGTATTAATTTCGACTCCGTGCTGTTCAGCAAGTTTGCGCGCAGCAGTTGAAGGACGAACCTGGAAACCGATGATAATAGCATTATTGGTTGTAGCCGCAGCCATCATAACGTCGTTTTCACTAATTTGACCAACACCCTTGAGGATTACGTTGACCTGAATCTTTTCTGTTGAGAGCTTAATGAATGAGTCAGCAAGTGCCTCGACAGCACCGTCGGTATCACCCTTGACAATAAGGTTGAGTTCGTGGAACTCACCGAGAGCAATACGATGACCAATATCTTCGAGAGTAAGACCAACCTGAGTCCTGAGTCCCTGCTCACGAGCAAGCTGGCTACGCTTATTCGTAATATCCTTCGCTTCCTGTTCGCTATCCATAGTGTGGAAACTGTCGCCTGCTGTCGGTGCACCATTGAGACCGATGATCGTCACAGCCTGTGCTGGTGTTGCTTCCTTTACGCGCTGGTTACGTTCATTAAACATAGCACGAACTCTTCCCCAGTATGTTCCTGCGAGGATTATGTCGCCCTGATGCAGGGTACCATTTGAAACAAGCACCGTGCAGACATTACCACGTCCCTTTTCAAGTGAAGACTCTATCACGCTACCTGTAGCCTTACGATCTGGATTAGCCTTAAGTTCGAGCATTTCTGCCTCAAGAAGGACTTTTTCGAGCAGTTCGTTCACGCCCATACCCTTCTTCGCACTTATTTCCTGACACTGGTACTTACCGCCCCACTCCTCAACAAGGAGGTTCATCTGTGAGAGGTCTTCACGTATCTTATCAGGATTTGCACCTGGCTTATCAATCTTATTTATAGCAAACACCATTGGAACATTTGCTGCCTGAGCATGAGCAATAGCCTCACGAGTAGTAGGCATCACGCTGTCGTCGGCAGCAATGATGATGATTGCGATATCGGTAACTCTTGCACCACGTGCACGCATTGCCGTGAAAGCTTCGTGTCCTGGAGTATCAAGGAAAGTGATGTGCTGACCGTTTTCCAGTTTTACGTTGTATGCACCGATGTGCTGAGTTATTCCACCTGCTTCACCAGCAATGACATGAGTCTTGCGGATATAGTCGAGCAAAGATGTCTTACCGTGGTCAACATGTCCCATGACGGTAACGATTGGTGCGCGTGGCACAAGGTCTTTCTCGTCGTCTTCTTCCTCGGTAATCGCCTGTGCAACCTCTGCACTGACGTATTCCGTTGTGAAGCCGAACTCATCAGCCACAATATTTATTGTCTCGGCATCAAGTCGCTGGTTGATAGAAACCATAATGCCGATGCTCATACATGTAGCAATAACCTTTGTCACAGGCACATTCATCATCGTTGCAAGTTCGTTGGCAGTTACGAACTCTGTAAGCTTAAGAACGTTGCTCTCTGCCTGCTCTGATGCAAGCTCTTCCTGCAGACGCTCTTGTACAGCTTCACGTTTTTCCTTACGATATTTTGCGCCCTTCTTGTTCTGGCTCTTGCTTGTGAGGCGTGCCAAAGTTTCTTTTACCTGACGTGCAACGTCTTCTTCATTGACCTCAAGAGGCTTTACCTGATTGTGCTTCTTGCCTTTCTTTCCAGCACCATTGTCGCGCATCTTACCGCCCTTTCCAGGTTCGTTGCTATGCTGTCTGATAGCCTCATCAATATCAACGTGTCCCTTGTTGATGCGGTTGCGCTTTTTCTTTTCGCCATTGGCATTAGCTGCCTGTGCAGGATTTGCCTGACGCAGTTTGTCCTCTCGTTCCTTACGCTTCTCTTCCTTTGATTTTTTCTTTGGACGAGTGCTCTGGTTCATGCTGTCAAGGTCTATCTTGCCCACAACATTGAGGGTTGGTGCTGGCGGAATGACAGTCTCAACCTTTTCCGGAGCCTTAGGTTTCACTGGCTCTGACTTTTCCTGTACATCCGCCTTTGGCTTTTCAGCTGACTTAGGTTCTGGTTGTGGCTTGTTCGTTTTAGCAGTTTCCTCACTCTTAGCGGCAGACTCAACAGTTTTCTTCTCGGCCGGCTTTTTGTTCAACTGGTCGAGGTCAATCTTTCCGACTTCTTTGAGAGCAGGACGTGAAGGTGCTTCAAGAACGACTTTCTCAATCTGAGCAGCCTTCTTGGCTTCCACCTTCTGTTCTTCCTTCTTCTCTTTCTTCTGCACGAGAATCTTCTCAGTCTTTGTCCTGAGTTCCTGGTCGCCTTTGAATTCTGCGACAAGGGCTTCGTACATTTCATCGGAAATCTTCACATTTGGATTCGGCTCGATATCACCGAATTTCTTTTTCTGTAGGAAATCAACTGCCGTTTGAAGTCCTATGTTCAAATCTCTTAATGCTTTGTTTAATCTGACGCTCATTGTTTGTTTTTTATCGGGTTTTGCGATTTTGCGGTTGTTAAAATATAGTTTCTATAACTTTTCTATAGCAACTATCTCTTTGGCCTCGTTTTTTTACTCAAACTCAG
>JAUNQM010000086.1:5526-8880 GCA_030536165.1 Prevotellaceae bacterium
CGGTTTTGCGGTTGTTAAAATATAGTCTCTCCAACTTTCGCATGTCGTTTATTTTATTTCACGCAGAGACGCAAAGAGGCGCAGAGTTTTTCAAGCCTCAATTATTAATTCTCAATTTGAAGAATTCTTTGCGTTCTCTGTTTCTCTGCAATGCAACTTGAAAGTTCTGCAAAGAACTTAATCGGTTTTGTAGAGTTCTGACGAATGCTTGCATACGGCTGAAATTTACAAAAACGATATCAAGGCGTGAGCCTTTCAAGTTGCACTCTGCGTGAAGTCACACATGCGAGACTTGCATAGTCTCTATAACTTCTATAGCAACTATCTCTTTGACCTCGTTTTTTTACTCAAACTCAGCCTTAAGTATGCGAATCATGTTCTCAACCGTTTCCTCTTCAAGGTCGGCACGTTCAATCAGGAGTTCACGTGGAGCATTGATAACCTTCTTAGCGGTCTCAAGTCCGAGTGCCTTGACTTGGTCGATAACCCAACGATCAATAACATCGTCGAATTCATCCAAGTAAACGTCTTCCTCATCCTCTTCTTCGGCTGCCTCACGATATACATCAATAGTGTATTCTGTGAGCATACTTGCAAGTTTGATATTCTGTCCACCGCGTCCAATAGCTAAAGAAACCTCTTCCGGACGAAGATAGACTTCAGCGCTCTTATTTTCTTCATCGAGTGTGATGCTTGAAACCTGTGCAGGACTAAGTGCACGCTGGATGTAAAGTTTGATGTTTGAAGTATAGTTGATTACATCGATGTTCTCATTGTTGAGTTCACGCACGATGCCATGCACACGGCTTCCGCGTACTCCGACGCATGCTCCTACTGGGTCGATACGGTCGTCGTAGCTTTCAACTGCAACCTTAGCTCTCTCGCCTGGGATACGTGCAACCTTCTTGATTGTGATAAGTCCGTCAGCAATTTCAGGCACTTCCTGTTCAAGCAGCTTTGCCATGAAGACAGGACTTGTGCGGCTTACGATAATCTTTGGATTGTTGTTTTCGTTAGTCACCTGATGAACAATAACTCTAACAGCCTCACCCTTGCGGTAGTTGTCGTTTGGTATCTGTTCGTTCTTTGGCAGAATCAACTCATTGCCTTCCTCGTCAACGAGCAGGATTTCACGCTTCCACACCTGATATACCTCACCGCTGATAATCTCGCCCACGCGATCCTTATATTTATTATAAAGACTGTCGTGTTCAAGTTCGAGAATCTTTGACGAAAGAGTCTGTCGCAGAGTAAGTATGGCACGGCGGCCAAAGCTTGAGAAGTTTACTTCCTCGCTGACGTCCTCGCCCACTTCGTAGTCGGACTCAATCTTCTGCGCGTCGCTCAGTGAAATCTCCTTGTTAGGATCTGTGACTTCGCCGTCTTCCACTACCACGCGGTTGCGGTGAATCTCAAAGTCGCCCTTCTCTGGGTTTACTATGACGTCGAAATTCTCGTCGCTGCCAAACATCTTTGCCAGCACGTTGCGGAAACTGTCTTCAAGAACACTTACAAGCGTAGTACGGTCGATGTTCTTGTTCTCCTTAAATTCGCTGAAGACCTTAATCATGCTAATGCCTTCATTATTCTTTGCTACCATAGCTTTATTTGAAATTTATTAAATATTTTGTGTATTTTACTTCATCCATCTTGAAAGTCTTGTCCACCTCAACCATCTGAGCCTTCTTCTGACCTTCAATCTTTTGCTTTTCAACCACCGTCACAACGAAATCATCTTCGCCGACAGATTTAAGCACTCCTTTAACCTTCTTGTTCTCCACGAGCACTTCAACCTCGTCGCCTACGTGGTTTTGATACTGTTGCAGCACCTTAAACGGCTGTCCTATGCCAGCACTACCCACCTCAAGTTCAAAGTCTTCCTTCTCGCGGTCAAGATGCTCCTCAATGTATTTGCTCAGTTCGGCGCAGTCTTCAATCCATACGCCGTCCTTATGGTCAATCTCAACGACAATCTTATTGTCAGCCGAGACGTTGATATCTACCAGGAAGTACTCATTGTCTTCCAACCATTCATTCACTAAACCTTTTACTAAACTTTTGTCTATCATACGTAAATATGTCTAAAAGAAAAATGAGAGACTTTTTCAAGTCCCTCATTCCACTGAACTGGTTGCAAAGGTAATACATTCCTCTGACATACGCAAATTTTTCAGCAAAAATCTTTATTACAGCAAAATAATAATCCCCTTTTGCCCGTAAAATGCCAACACACCAACGCATCTAAGACAAGAATAAGGTGTAAAAGCAGTCGCAAATCAGCCACTATTAAATGTCGATTCAGTTTATCACTTATTTTAGCCCTTCACACCTCAGGTGTTGCCGACGAAACACCTGAGGTATGAGGGGTGGTGACACCTAAGGTATGACAAATGTCAAACCTAAGGTGTGGAGGGCTAAGAAATGCCTTATAAGCATCTGTAAACCGCTTTCTATAGAAACTATAAAAAAACTATAGCGGCTATTGAAAAAAAACGTAAAAAAGCAGGACAAAATTTTCATTTGTGCTCATAATACGCGTGCGCACGCGCACACGTTATATAAATAAGGTGTATTTACTTCGTTCAGTCATACATTGGTTCACACAAGATTTGCACGCGACGTTAAAAAAATCAGACAAAAGACTTCGCTGTTTAGTAAAAATTATGTAAGTTTGCATCAAAATTAAAACTGAAATATGAGAATTGTTATACTCGACGGATATGGCGTCAACCCTGGAGACTTGTCGTGGGACTTCCTTAACGAATATGGCGATGTGGAGGTCTATGCCCACGAAATAACGGAGAAAACGGTGGAAAGGCTGGCAGATGCTGACATCGCGATTACAAACAAAGTGGTAATCGACCGCGACATCATCGCACAGCTGCCAAAGCTGAAACTCATCATCGTAGCAGCAACGGGATACAACGTGGTAGATGTAGATGCTGCAAGAGAACACGGGGTGCTGGTGGCAAACATACCGGCTTACTCTACCGACAGCGTGGCGCAAATGGTGTTCGCGCATATACTGAACATAACAAACCGCGTGCAGCACTATGCCGACGAAAACAGGAACGGCCGTTGGTGCAAGAGCCGCGACTTCTGCTACTATGACTATGCAACACACGAACTGGCAGGCATGACTATAGGCATTATCGGCGTCGGCAACATAGGCACAAAGGTTGCAGCAATTGCCAACTGCTTCGGCATGAGAGTGATTGCCATGACACACAGAAGCCAAGACGACCTCCCTGCTGGAATACAAAAGGTTTGTCTTGACGAACTATTGAAAGAGGCTGATTTCATCACCTTGCATTGTCCGCTTAGCGAAAAGACACGAGAGATTATCAGCAAAGA
>JAUNQM010000087.1 GCA_030536165.1 Prevotellaceae bacterium
TTCAAGTTGCATCGCAAAGAAACAGAGAGCGCAAAGATGCATCTAATAGAATTTTCTCTGCGTGAGGTAAAATAAACGACATGCGAACTTGCGAAAGTGGGATAATATCTATAAAATAAATATACATTATGAAACCAACATTGATTCTCCTTGCTGCCGGTATGGGTAGCAGATACGGCGGTCTGAAGCAGCTTGACGGACTCGGACCTAATGGCGAAACTATCATGGACTATTCAATCTATGATGCCATACAGGCTGGATTTGGCAAGATTGTATTTATTATCCGTCGCGACTTTGAAGATGAATTCCGCACGAAAGTATTGAGTAAATACGAGGGACACATTCCTGCAGAAGTGGTGTTCCAGAGCATTGACGCCCTTCCTGAAGGCTTTACAGTGCCAGAAGGTCGCACTAAGCCTTGGGGCACAAACCATGCTGTGCTTATGGCAAAAGACGTGGTGAAAGAGCCTTTCTGCGTAATCAACTGCGACGACTTCTACAACCGCGATGCCTTTATGGTGATTGGTAAGTTCCTTGCCGACCTGCCAGATGGATGCCGCAACAAATATGCAATGGTAGGCTACCGCGTAGGCAACACGCTGAGCGAGAACGGTACAGTGGCTCGTGGCGTATGCTCAACAAACGAGAAACGTCATCTTACAACTGTTGTTGAGCGCACAGAAATCGAACGCCACAACGGTCCAATCTGCTTCAAAGACGAGAACGGAGAGTGGGTTGAACTCGAAGAACAAACTCCTGTATCAATGAATGTATGGGGCTTCACACCAGATTATTTCGAATATAGCGATGCGTACTTCAAGGAGTGGCTTGCAAGCGATGGCGTGATGCAGAACATCAAGTCGGAATATTACATCCCTCTGATGGTCAACAAACTCATCAACGACGGCACAGCCACGGTTGAAGTGCTCGACACAACAAGCAAGTGGTTTGGCGTGACTTACGCAGCCGACCGCCCAGACGTAGTGGCAAAGATACAGAAACTTGTTGACGAGGGAGTATATCCTGAGAAACTGTTTTAATAGGTTTTTCTAGCTATTCTAGTTATTCTAGATATACTAGGTTTAGGCGTATGTTTACCGAAGTATTATCCAAGCAAGACTGCGAGCAACTGCTACAGATAGTGTCAGAGAGCGATAAGATTATCGTTGTAGGGCACCAGAATCCTGATGGAGATGCCGTTGGGGCAGTGCTTGGTATGTCTGCGTGGCTTCGAAAGAAAGGGAAAGAGCCGCTGATGGTACTGCCCGATGCATACCCAGACTTCTTGCAGTGGATGCCGCTGGCTTGCGACATAAAGCGATACAACAAGCATCCAGAGAAGATTGAAAAAGCCTTCAGCGAGGCACAACTCATGGTCTGCGTCGATTTCAATGAGTATGGGCGACTCAGCGACATGGAGCCGTTGGCCAGTGGCTTTGAGGGTAAGATAATACACATAGACCATCACCTCGCCCCAAAGATTAAGGCGGATGTGGCTATCTCAATACCTGAGGCAAGCTCGGCAAGCGAACTGGTGTTTAAACTTGTCTGGCAGCTGGGCGACTTCGACAGCATGGACCGTTTCTTCTATACGGCAGTCTTCACTGGAATGATGACCGACACAGGCGGTTTTGAATACCCTAACACTTCGCCAGAGACGTTTGCCATTGTCAGCGAACTGCTGAAGAAGGGCGTTGACAGGGTGAAGATTCACCGCAATGTCTATGACACGTTCAGCCAGTGGCGACTGAAACTTCAGGGATATGTTCTTTATAAGAAACTCGTCATATTCCCAAAGCAGCATGCGTCATACTTCACGCTCACAAGAGAAGACTTGCGCCGCTTCCACTTCATAAAAGGAGATGCAGAGGGATTGGTAAACTTACCTTTGCAGATGAAAGGCCACAAATTGTCAATCTCGTTGCGTGAGGATACAGTGAAGCCAAACCTAATTTGGGTGAGCACACGCTCCATAGATAACGTTCCTTGCAATAAAATCTGCGAGAAATACTTCAATGGCGGCGGACATCTGAATGCCAGCGGCGGCAGACTTAACTGCTCAATGGAAGAGGCAATAAAGATAGCCGAAACTGCTATTATGGACTTTGAGGATTCGCTGATATCTTAGGAGTTAAGTAATTAAGGCATGTGTTGGTATTAACAAGTTTGCCCGTTCGTCATCCTGAACTTGATTCTTCACTCATTAATTGTTTTTTAGAGGAGTTCAGGCGAGCAAAGCTCGGAACAGGATCTCCTTCGGAACGAATGTGAACCCCGAAGCATCGAAATATAGAAAACCGCGTAACCGCAAAAAATATGAAACGAATATCAAACTTAATGTTATGTTGTTTGGCGCTATTCTCATTTACTTTAATGAGTTGTTCAGACACGGAAACCTACGCTGATAAGAAAAACAAAGAGCGTGATGCCATCAATCAGTATATTGCTGACCACGGCATAAGAGTGATTTCCGAGTCGCAGTTTAATAAGCAAGACAGCATGACAGACGTGTCGAAGAACGAGTATGTGCTCTTCGAGAACACTGGTGTGTATATGCAGATAGTACGCAAGGG
The DNA here is from genome assembly GCA_030536165.1 of Prevotellaceae bacterium. Taxonomy (GTDB): domain Bacteria; phylum Bacteroidota; class Bacteroidia; order Bacteroidales; family Bacteroidaceae; genus Prevotella. The sequence goes on from JAUNQM010000087.1 coordinate 2,574, forward strand.
TACAGGCGAGAAGCTTGTTCATGGTAAAGGTGTAGAACTAATTGTACGCTTTGACGAGTGGAACATCCTGGGCGACTCTTTGCAGTTGAGCAACCGTTTGCTTGGTGCTGCTCATATTCCAGACGTGATGAGCGTGTATAACAACTACGGAGTGTTCACTGCATCGTTCACATCAGGAGTGATGGCTGGAAGCTATGGCGCTTACGTTCCACCAGGCTGGCTCGTTCCGCTTACATATATAAAGATAGGGCGACAGACAACCTCGGAGGAGGAGATTGCCAATGTTAAGGTGATTGTTCCTGCTGACCAGGGGCATGAGAGCGCAAGTTCACTGGTTTATCCTTGCCACTATAATTTGTTTATTCAGAGAAATTAACGAAGTCCACATAACAAAATTATGAGCTTAATAAAATCTATTTCAGGCATCCGCGGAACGATCGGCGGAGCTACGGGTGACACGTTGAACCCATTGGATATTGTGAAATTCACAACAGCGTATGCAAAGTTTATACCTCGCAAAAGCGGCTGTATTGTAGTCGGACGCGACGGACGTATTTCAGGTGAGATGGTTCGCAGCATTGTGTGCGGCACACTTATGGGCTGCGGCTTCGATGTGCGCGACATCGGCTACGCAACAACACCTACAACAGAACTTGCTGTTCGCATGAGCGGCGCTGATGGTGGTATAATCATCACAGCATCACACAATCCACGTCATTGGAATGCTCTCAAACTGCTTAACGCTGAAGGCGAATTCCTATCAGCTGCCGACGGTAAGCAGGTTCTCGAATATGCAGAGAAGGAAGACTTCAACTATGCCGATGTTGATGGTCTTGGCAAATATATCAAGGACGATACTTTCGACGACAAGCATATCGAAAGTGTGAAGGCGTTGAAGCTGGTCGATGTTGAAGCCATCCGCAAGGCAAACTTCAAGGTTTGTGTCGATGTAATCAACTCTGTTGGTGGCATCATCCTGCCAAAGTTCTTCAAGGCTATCGGTGTCGAGAATGTCACATTCCTCAATGGCGACGTAACCGGCGACTTCAACCATAATCCAGAACCGCTGGAGAAGAACCTCGGTGGCATCATTGAAGAAATGAAGAGCGGCAAGTATGACATCGGCGTTGTTGTTGACCCTGATGTTGACCGCTTGGCATTCATCTGCGAGAATGGCGTCATGTATGGCGAGGAATACACGCTTGTATCTGTTGCCGACTTCATCCTCAGCAAGACTCCAGGTAATACTGTTTCCAACTTGAGTTCAACACGCGCACTTCGCGACGTGACAGAAAAGCATGGCGGCGTATATACCGCAGCAGCTGTCGGCGAGGTAAACGTAACAACGAAGATGAAGGAAGTAAATGCTGTTATCGGTGGTGAGGGCAACGGTGGAGTCATCTATCCAGAGAGTCACTATGGCCGTGACGCACTCGTAGGCATTGCTTTGTTCCTTACTTCACTTGCGGAAAAGGGTATGAAGGTGAGCGAACTCCGCAAGACTTTCCCTGAGTATTTCATCGCAAAGAACCGCATCGATCTTACTCCTGACACGAATGTTGATGCCATTCTTGTAAAGGTAAAAGAGAAATATTCTGCATGCGAAGATGTTCAGGTGAACGATATCGACGGTGTGAAACTTGACTTCCCTACGAAGTGGGTACACCTTCGCAAATCAAACACAGAGCCAATCATCCGTGTCTATAGCGAAGCATCGACAATGGAAGAAGCCGATGCCCTCGGCAAGCAGATAATGGAGATTGTCTATGCTATGGTATAAAAACTAAACAAAGAGGTTATAGAGTCAAGTGCTTTATAGCCTCTTTTTTATTTATAATATATGAAAAGACTCCTTTCTACGTTTATTTTCGTTAGTTTTGCCATCGTGTCAGCTACGGCAGCGGCTATTGATGAGTATATTGACCTCTTGCAGCGACATTGCTATTCCGACTACAAACAAATGTACCGCGACGGCAAGGAAGGGGCATTTAAGTATCCTTTCATTGTACCTGGCAGTAAGTCGTATTCCAATGTCCTTTGGGATTGGGACTCATGGCTGAGCGATGTTGCCCTGCGTCAGATACTCAACGACGTTGGCACAAAGCGCGACAAGAAAGAGGCTTTGGCATACGAGCAGGGGTGTGTGCTCAACTACCTTTATTACACGGATGAAGATGGTTACATGCCGATGGTCATCGATTCAAACACCGACCCTCGACTGATTAAGCCTGAGGATTGCTTCAACACAAACATGCATAAGCCAGTCATTGCGCAGCATGCCGCATTGATTATACGTGAGAACAATGGCGATGCATCGTGGCTGAAAGATGGTTTCGGCAAGATGAAGTCATTCGTACAATGCTATGCGACTCATCACCGACACGCAGAGACGGGCTTGTTTTATTGGCAAGACGACCTTGCAATAGGCGTTGACAACGACCCATCGACGTTCTATCGCCCTAAAAAGAGTTCGGCTTCAATCTATCTTAACTGTCTGATGTACCGTGAACTTCTCGCAATGGCTTACATTGCCGAGCGCCTCTCGCTCAAAGACGATGCAGCTAAATATACTGCCGATGCTGAGCAGCTGAAACAGAATGTGCAGAAATATTGCTGGGATGAAAAGGATGGAATGTACTATTCCGTTGACCTCAACTTGCGTCCTGTCAGCCACGAACCGCAGATAATTTTCGGTCACTCATTCGTCTTGCACGAAGGAGCGCCGCGCGATTATCCGTGCCTCATTCAAAGGTTTGGCGTGTGGAGTGGCTTCATGGCTATGTGGGCTGGTATTGCAACACCCGAACAAGCTCGCAGAATGACGCAGGAAAATCTCATGGACGAGCGCACGTTTTGTGCAAAGTATGGCGTGAGAACTATGTCGAAACTTGAAAAGATGTATAATCTCCGTGCCACACACAATCCGTCGAACTGGCAGGGGCCTGTGTGGGGAATATCAAACTACATGGTATTTCGTGGCTTGGTGCGCTATGGTCTGAACACTGAAGCACGCTTGTTTGCGGAAAAAACAATCAGTTTGTTTGGCGAGGACATAGCAAAAAACAATACCTTGCACGAATATTACAACCCCGACACGGGCGAAGGAATCATCACTCCCGACTTCCAAAACTGGGACTATCTTGTGCTTAATATCATTGCTTGGTACAAAGGAAAGAGCGTAGTAGAGGAGTAATTGACTTCAGTTTTAGAGCCGTTCCGAGTATTGAGGAACGGCTTTGCTCGTGTTATCCACATACATATTCTATCCAAATATGCCGTATGGGTCAATGCTGCGGTATTTTTGTTTGATTTGTTCTTCAATGCCTTCCTCTGAACCTGTGCCGTTTATGGCGTCAGACTCTGCAATATCGGCTTTTCCGCCTTCTTCATCGCCAAGGTCAATCTTCAACATTCCACGCTCGCGAAGACCCTCTACCGAGAACGGATTAAGTTCCATAATCTTGTCATACACGGCAAGTGCGCTATCTCGATTTCCCTTTTTCGCTTTGATGCGAGCCGACATAAGCAGGGTTTCTTCCTGCTCTCCGAGCTGTGAAAGAAGGTAATCTGTGTCTTTTTCAGCAAGTTCTGTCTGCTCATACTTCAAGTATGTCTGTGCCCGCAGAAGGTAAGCGTCCCAAAAGTCAGGCTTTGCATTGACCGATTTTGTAAGACATTCAACAGCATCTTCATTACAATCAAGACAGAGGAGAGCCTTTGCTAACCAGAAAGAAATCAGGTGTTTTTCGTCGGCGTATTCCTCTTTGTCGGCAAATGGCAACAGCGTGTCGCGCATTTTTTCGTAGTCTTCCTGCATAAATGAAACGTTAGCCTTGAGCAAGGCAACCTGCGGATTCTCCGGTTCTGCCTGCTGCAGAATGTCGAGTTCAGCCTGAGCCTCGTCGAACTGACGGCAGTTTATCAATGCGTGTGCAAGGTAATCGCGGGTTTCGAGGTCGTCGTGAATCTCAAGCGCTTTCCTAAAACACATCACCGCGTATTCGCTTCTGCCAATGCGACTTGCCTTTTGCCCGTCGGTCTTGAGCGTGTCAAAGTCGCGGTCTTCCTTGTGTTTCAGTTCCTGTTCTGGCGTGGTTTCCTCGCCACCAAAGAGTGTCTTCCAAAATCCCATAGTCCAATGTTTTTGATATTACTGCTGCAAAGATAATAAATTTCATGTTTATAGCATGTTTCCCGCAAATCTTTTTTTTTTATTTGGGCATACAAAAACAGCCGAAAAAGTCGTTCGCGTATGCCATTACAAAACTTATCCCATATCTTAGCCCTTCACACCTTAGGTGTGACCACCCCTGACACCTTAGGTGTGACGCGCGAAACACCTAAGGTGTGAAAGGCTTTGATATACAGTATATTAGAAAAGAAGTAGCTACGACAGGTTTAGAGATGACTTCCAATGAGTGTGAATATGTGTGGAACGAGAGCCTTTTTATAACGCACGCGCGTGCGCATACGCGCGCGTAATATAATATGTATAGCAAACGCACCAGAATGTTAAAAAAACAAAAAACCTTGCAGTGTAGCAAGGTTAGGTGGCTACTTTTTACTAATTTTGCAACCCAATAGCGAAATTACGCTATGAGATAACTAACATTATTTACAAACCAAAAGAAAGAAAAAGATGATTGTAGTACCTGTAAAAGAGGGTGAAAACATCGAAAGAGCTCTTAAGAAATTCAAGAGAAAGTATGAAAAGACTGGAGTCGTAAAAGAATTGCGTGCACGTCAGCAGTTCGACAAACCTTCAGTAAAGAAGAGACTCAAGATGGAACACGCCATCTACGTTCAGCAGCTGAGAAGCACTGAAGAGTAAAAAAAAGAGAAAATCTTTGGTAGTTTCAAATAATATCCGTAAATTCGTTGCCGAAAAGATTCAGTAAAAGGCAATGTCATGGTAAAGTCGTTCATAAACTACCTGCAATATGAGAAGAACTATTCTCAACATACATTGACAGGATACCAAGACGGACTGAGGGATTTCGAAAGATACTTCAAGTCGTTAGACGACAATATCACCTGGGAAACCGCAACAAGGAATACAATCCGCAGCTGGATTGGATACCTGATGGACAAAGGAGATAAAGCCACGACGATAAATTGGAAACTGAGCGCAGTAAGGTCGTTCTACAGATTTGCACTCGCAAGGAAACTTGTAACAAAAGACCCGTCGCACAACGTGATAGGTCCGAAGAAAGAAAAGAAACTTCCGCAGTTCGTCAGGGAAAACGACATGAACCGGTTGCTTGACGACATAGACTGGGGAGATGACTTTAAGGGCAAAAGAGACCGAGCCATACTCGCAACATTCTACGAAACAGGCATAAGAAGAGCAGAACTTGCCGGACTCAACAACGTTGACGTTGACTTCAATGCAATGCAACTGAAGGTGACAGGCAAGAGAAACAAGCAGAGAATAGTACCATTCGGAGACGAACTGAGAGATATTCTGCAGGAATACATAGCCAAGAGGAGCGAAATAAAAACCAGCTCCGAAGCACTCTTCCTAAACCAAAACGGTGAACGGCTGCCTGTACCGGTAATATACCAAACGGTAAAAAAGGCATTAACCCTCGTAGGAGTAGCAGGGAAAAAGTCGCCGCACGTGCTGAGGCACACATTCGCGACGGCACTACTGAATCACGAAGCAGGATTGGAGAGCGTGCAAAAACTTTTAGGGCACACATCGCTGGCAACAACAGAGATCTACACCCATACAACGTTCGAGCAGCTCAAGAAAGTTTATAGTAAAGCCCATCCAAGGGCAGAAGTCTAACACTAAAAAACAACGATTATGGAAGTACAGATTAAGTCAATCCATTTTGACGCTACCGAGAAACTGCAGGACTTCGTACAGAAGAAAGCTGCAAAGTTAGAAAAATTGTGTGACGAAATTCAGAAAGTAGAGGTGCAACTAACGGTGACCAAACCTCAGACCGCAATAAATAAAGAAGCAACCATCACGGTCAAGGTTCCAGGAAAATCCTATTACGCAGAGAAAATATCAGACACATTCGAAGAATCAGTTGACGGTTGTGTAGATGCTTTGAAGGCTCAATTAGAGAAATTCAAGGAAAAAACACGAAAAAACTAAAAAAAAACGTCAAAAGTTTTGGAGATTAAAAAATAATGCTTACCTTTGCAGTCGCTTTGAAAAAGTTGATACTTACAAGGTAGAAACGGCTGCAAAGAAACGCCTCTTTAGCTCAGTTGGCCAGAGCACGTGATTTGTAATCTCGGGGTCGTTGG
>JAUNQM010000088.1 GCA_030536165.1 Prevotellaceae bacterium
AAGGCTTCAATCACCGACGGTGTTGAAGTGTTCAAATCTAATGGCATCGCTGGACATCTTTGCAAGAGTGATATAATTGCAGATGGAGGCAATATCATACGACTTGGTTATACAACAATCATGACAAGCAAGGTACTTGAAGAGAATTATTTTCGTCTGCCACTCTCATTGCTTGATGAATTAAGCCGAAGTCTGTCATCTGACATAGTTCTTCTTCCATGGGATGCATCTGAAATATATGGACATAGCGACGGAATCGTGAGAATTGTCGATTCTTCAACTGTTATAATGACTAACTACAGCCAGTTTGATAAACAGATGGCTGCACGATTCAAGAAATGCCTAAAAGTAAGGTTTAAGAATGTCAGAGAACTAACATTCTTGGCTGATAAGCCTTACAAAAACAACTGGGCATACATCAATTGGCTGGAGACCGAAAAAGTTCTCATTCTTCCGAAGTTCAATGTATGTGAAGATGAACAGGCATTGCGGCAGATTGAGAAATTCTTTCCTTCATACAAAGGCAGAATTGAAATGGTTGACGCAACAGACCTCATTCGCTATGAGGGATGCCTGAATTGTGCCAGCTGGGTTATCAATGAGACAGTAATTCAAGAAGATGCATGGCTTCTGACACAATATTAAACATTATATTATCGTTATTAAAGAAAAAGAATGAACATGAAAATCGATGTAAATAAAGAACTAAAAGAGGGCTGCACGCTATCAGAAGGAGAATCTTGGGAAGAACATTTCAAGGATTTCGCAAAAGAACTGATGAATAACCATTGCATCAAAGTTGGATCGGATGAGTATCACTTCCTTGAATTGGAGTTCTATTACTATGACGACAAGGAGCATAAAGATGACGATGTCAATTCAAAAGTATATCCTCGCATATGCAAAGCAGAACAATTGTTCGTGCATTACAGTGGATTTGACATTGCATTCGAGTCAATCGTAGAAGGTGAGTCGTTGACACGATTTGGAGGAATCCTTGTTCGTGGTTTATTCAATGCTCAAACAAAAGAAGTTATTGGCGGCCCATTGCGGTGTCTGATGGAGGTGTTCAATAATCAAAAAGGGAAACCAAAGTTTGGAAAAAGGAAGAAATCTGAAAAATGCGTTAAAATAGTTGACACAAAGCGTATAGGAATAAAAAGTTCTGAAAAATATCGATTTGTTAGGGAAGATTACTGGGATAAAGAGAAATTCACATTCACAATGAAAAGATGTGTTTACGACAATAGAAAACCAGTCTATAAGGACAAATCTTACACTTACAAATTCAATCAGGAAGGTTAATCCGTCTTTTCATACGTATATACAAAAGGTGTCTTTGCAACAATAAAGCAAAGATACCTTTTTAACTTCAAAAAGAACTGCGAGTTAAATAATATAGAGGCGTTTTTTACGTTTATATAATTATAGGAATAGCCATTAAAACCTATGGGCGAACAGACTCTTAAAGAAAAAACTGCCAAAGGATTGCTTTGGGGCGGGATGAGCAACGGAATGATTCAGGTGCTCAGTGCCTTGCTTGGCATTGTCCTGTTGCGTCTGCTCACGCCTGACGACTACGGAAAGATAGCCGTGCTCGTCATCTTCTCAAGCATAGCAAGCAATCTTCAGGAAAGTGGCTTCGTGGCGGCTTTGTGCAACAAGAAGGAGCCACTTCACGAGGACTACAACGCTGTGTTCTGGTTTAATATCATAGTCAGCATCGGCATTTACATCATCCTTTTCTTCTGCGCTCCGTTGATAGCCGATTTCTATCACGAGCCTGTGCTGGTTCCGTTGTCGCGCTATCTGTTTCTTAGTTTTGTGATTTCAAGTTTCGGCACCGTACAGAGGGCTTATCTGTTCGGTCATTTGATGGTGAAGCAGAGCAGTCTGTCGATGGTGACTGCACTCGTCGTGTCAAACTTAATCGGCATACTGATGGCATGGAACGGTTTTGCGTTCTGGGGAATAGCCACACAGACTCTGATTTACATAGCAGTAATCGTTGCGTTCAATTGGTATTATTCACCGTGGCGTCCTACGTTCCACATCGACTTGCGACCAGCATGGCGCATGTTCGGCTTCAGCAGCAAACTCCTTGTTACCTACATCTTCAACCAACTCACTTCAAATGTGTTCGGAGTTCTCTTGGGTAAGTTCTACAATACGGAACTTGCAGGACTCTACAACAACGCACGCAAGTGGGACGATATGTGTATCAACACCATCAACGGAATGGTGACAGGTGTTGCGCAGCCAGTACTTGCTCAGGTTCGCGACGAGAATGAACGCTATTGCAATGTGTTCCGCAAGATGCTGCGCTTCGTTTGTTTTGTGTCGTTTCCTGCCATGTTCGGCATGGGTCTTGTGGCAAGAGAGTTCATTCTGATTACTGTAGGACCAGCATGGGAGGCGAGCGCTGCGTTGCTTAGTCTGCTCAGCATCTATGGCGCGTTTTATCCTATCATGACGCTCTACAGCAACCTTACCATCAGCCGAGGCAAATCGGGCATAAATATGTTCTGCACCATTGCCCTGTGCGTCCTGATATGGACAGGACTTATAGCGTTGCAGTCGTTTGGACTCTACACTATGGTCTATTTCTTCATCTCAATAAACATCTTGTGGCTATTCGTTTGGCACTATTTCGCATGGCGTCTCACAGGTCTCAGCTTGTTTGCTGTAATGAAAGATGTCGTGCCTTTCCTCGTGCTCGCATTGGGTGTCATGGCATTGACGTGGTGGATAACGAGCCCGATAGAAAACATTTACGTGCTCTTTGTGGCAAAGGTAATCGTGGCTGCGGTGCTGTATGTAGGGCTTACGTATCTGTCTGGCGCAAAGATTATGCGCGAATCAATAGCGTATATCAAGAAGAAGAAAGTTGAGAAATTGTAGTACTTTTGTCTCCCTTGCAACTTTCTCGCGCTTCGGTACGTCAAATAGGGGAAAATAACATGTTTAACATTAAATTAAAGTATTATGGATAATAAAAGATTAGTTCGCACATCACACGACAAGTGGTTAGGTGGTATCTGTGGGGGTATTGCACAGTATTTCGGATGGGATTCAGCTGTAGTAAGACTGATTTACGTGTTTCTTTCACTATTCACCGCCTTCTGTGGCGTGCTGGCATACATCATCCTTTGGATTTTGATGCCAGAGGACAACAGTTATTAAAGGAAATAAATGTAATATCTTCTTGTGCCTATGAAAACTATCAAAACAATTTTTGTTGCTTTGCTGTGCCTGTCTGCGTCGGTAGTTAGTGCAAAGGAAAGCAACCGCGACTATTGGTGCCAGCTGGCATATAAGATGGCGCAGCCGGTGCTTGAGAATATGAGTAAAGGCGAACTCCAGAAAAACATGCAGACGGAGTTCAGCCCGAGTTTCGACAACCGTAACCGTAAGGTCGTCTATATGGAGTGTTTCGGCCGTCTGATGGCTGGAATCTCGCCGTGGCTGGCGCTTCCTGACGATGGCACGAAAGAGGGAAAGATGCGCTCACAGCTGCGAGAGTGGGCGTTGGCAAGCTATAAGAATGCCGTTGACCCTGCGTCGCCCGACTATCTTTGCTGGGGAGTGTCGGGGCAGAACCTCGTAGATGCTGCGTACATAGCCGAGAGTTTCCTTCGCGCTTATGATACGTTTTGGACGCCGCTCGACGATGTTACCAAGCAGCGCTATATCAGTGAGTTCAAGAAACTCCGCAGCATAGACCCTCCATACACTAATTGGTTGCTGTTCTCCTCTACCATCGAAAGCTTCATGGCAAAGGCTGGTGCGAAGGATTATGATCAATATCGTGTGAACAGCACATGCCGCAAGATGGAGGAGTGGTACACAGGTGATGGCTGGTATGCCGACGGACCTGTGTTTGCGTTCGACTATTATTCAAGTTACGTGTTCCATCCAATGTACCTAGAGACTCTTCAGGCTATGATTGACGCGAAGGAGAATACGCGTCTCGACTACCAGAAATACTACGACCGTGCATTACAGCGTGCGCAGAAGTTTGCTATCATTCTTGAGCGTTTCATCTCGCCTGAAGGCACATTCCCTGTGTTTGGGCGCTCTATCCCATACCGTATGGCAGCCATGCAGCCGCTTGCTTTGATGGCTTGGTATGGCAAACTTCCGAAAGAATTGACTAACGGACAAGTGAATGCTGCACTAACGAAGTCACTTCATCGCATGTTCGATAATCAGGAGAACTTCAACGATAAAGGCTATCTGACAATTGGATTCTGCGGTCGTCAGCCTGATGTTGCCGACTGGTACACCAATAATGGTTCGCTATATATGACCTCGTTAGTGTTTATGCCTCTTGGACTTGCAGCCGACCATCCGTTCTGGACAGATGCTCCACAGCCGTGGACGCAGATGAAGGCATGGAGCGGTGAAGCCTTCCCGAAGGACCACCAATGGAAAGACAACATACAGACAAGAGATAAATGGTAATGGCAGTTAACGTCTAGAAAATCTAGATATTCTAGGAGTTTTAGCAGTTATTAAATCCGTAAATCAACAAGATGTTCTACACCTTATTATTAAGCATCGCAAGCATTATCAATAGCGTTAATGGCTATTGGCAGGAGAATAATAGCCCAGAGGTGCGTTCCTTCTGGGACAATGCCGTGTATCATACAGGAAACATTGAGGCGTATAAACTGACAGGAAACAAAACCTTCCTTGACTACTCCGTTGCCTGGGCGGAATATAACCAGTGGCAAGGAGCGAGGGAAACGGACAAGGCAAAGTGGAAATACAGTCAGTATGGCGAAGGGCAAGACTATGTTCTTTTTGGCGACTGGCAGATATGCTTCCAGACGTACATCGACCTTGCGACGCTTGATGACATTGACATAGACAAGACAAAAGCCCTCGCACGTGCCTTTGAGGTGATGGACTATGAGGTTGCATCGCCGCAGCACGACTATTGGTGGTGGGCTGATGCGCTGTATATGGTTATGCCTGTGCTGACAAAACTATATAAAATCACAGGCGATGAGAAGTATTTGGATAAACTCTACTCGAACATCCTTTACACTGACAGCATCATGCTCGATGCAGAGACGGGACTCTATTATCGTGATGGGAAGTACGTCTATCCAAAGCATAAGACTGCCAATGGCTGCAAAGACTTCTGGGCACGAGGCGACGGATGGGTGCTTGCTGGTCTGGCAAAGGTGTTACAGGACATGCCAAAGACTTATCGCCACTATGACTTCTTCCGCGACAAGTATGTGCGTCTGGCAAAGGCTGTGGCAAAGATTCAACAGCCAGAAGGCTATTGGACACGTTCGATGATTGACCCCGACCAAGCCCCTGGCCCTGAAACCAGTGGCACGGCACTATTCACTTACGGCATGCTTTGGGGAATAAACAATGGAGTCCTTGCAAAGAAAGACTTCAAGACAACGGTAAAACGTGCGTGGCGATACCTGACTAAGACTGCGCTTCAGCCTGACGGACGAGTGGGGTATGTGCAGCCAATAGGGGAGAGGGCAATACCAGGACAGACGGTCGATGCCAATAGTCAGTCGAACTTCGGCGTAGGTGCTTTCCTACTTGCCGCTTGCGAGTATGCAAGGTACAAAGGTTTATAACACCTATATATAATATAGCAACTACAGCCTTAGCCTATACAATCGGTAGGCTAAGGCCGTTTATTTTCTCGAAGACGTCGAGGGCATAGACGTCGGTCATGCCACTCACGTAGTCTATCACCGCTGCCATACGCTCCTGGAAATTCTCGTTCTCAATGTCGTACTGGTTGCTCACGCGCTTTATCAACTGCTGCGAGTAGAAACGCTCTGGGTGAACTACCGCTTCGGAGAACTGTTCCATCAGCGTTGCCATAATCTTGAAACCAGCCATCTCAATGTCAACAACAGGCTTTGAGCGGTATATCTTTGCATAAGAAAGGTCTTGGCAAATCTTATATGCGTTGCGCAGGCGTTCAGGCAGATTGCTGATGAGCGTGCCGTCGAATTTGCCTTGAAGAATAAGACTCTCGTTGTCGATGAACACCTGTGCGCACTCCCTTTCGAGTATGCCAATCACTCGTGCACGCAGATACACCACCTTCTCGTGGTCGTCGGTGATGCCCTCGTTTTGTATGCGAAGCAGTATCTGGCTTTGTGTCTTTTCGTCAAAGAAGGAAAGCAATGCGTTCTGAGTTTCTTCAAACGAGAGTAGTTTCATCTTGAACGCATCTTCAATATCCATTATTTCATAGCAGATATCATCAGCGGCTTCCACTATATAGACGAGCGGATGACGTGCATATTTCAGCGGCTCTCCTTCGCCTGAAAGACGTATCATGCCGAGGTCGTCGGCTATCTTCCTGAAGTAGTCTGCTTCTGATTTGAAGAAGCCGTATTTCTCGTGGTTATCGTCGGCGTAGGCTGAAGCGTAAGGGTATTTGACTATTGCCGCAAGCGATGAATAAGTCATCACGAACCCACCGTTTCTGCGTCCGTTGAACCTATGTGTAAGTAGGCGGAATGCGTTTGAGTTTCCTTCAAAGTGTGTGATGTCCTGCCAGAAGTCTGGGTCTAACTTGTCTTTCAGTTTCAGTCCGTTACCCTCTGAGAAGAATGTCTGTATAGCTTTCTCGCCTGAATGTCCGAATGGTGGATTGCCGAGGTCGTGAGCCAGACACGACGTTGCCACGATGGTGCCAATCTCAGGGAACAGCGTTTCCTTCAGTTCTGGTTGGCGCGCCATGATGCCCTGCGCGATGTCGTTAGCCAATGACTGTCCTACTGATGCCACTTCGAGCGAGTGCGTCAGACGGTTGTGGACGAATACACTGCCAGGCAGAGGAAACACTTGAGTCTTGTTTTGCAGACGTCGGAACGGTGACGAGAAAATCAGTCGGTCGTAGTCTCTCTTGAACTCACTGCGGTCATCGTGACGGCGTGGGTGTGCGTCTTCCTGCCCGAAGCGCTTGTTTGATATAAGTTTCTTCCAATCCATCATTTGTTCTAAATTTCAGTAACGTCATCCTGAACTTGTTTCAGGATCTCCTTCGGGACGATCAGGTTTCAAGTTTCAGATGAGATTTTATATTTGATTTTTATCTGTATTTTTGTTTGGATGTCGAGCATCTTTGATGCGATCCTTAATAGACGCTTCTCGAAATCAAAACTAAAATTCTTAAATTAAAATCCGTAAATCTTAACCCCAAATAGGTCATTGGATCTTTTTATAGTACGACCCCGTTGGGGTCGAGGGAGGTGGAGGATATTGCTTTCCGCAGGTCTCGACCTGCGGTTAACAAAGTCCGACCTCCTTGAGGTCGCTGATTGTCATTGTATATTATCCAAGAAGAGGTCTGAGAGTAGGACTCCGCTTGCGCCTGGGTACCTACGGAGCAAATCTTAAATGGCTTCGACAGCATAGACCTGCACGTCCTTATCTGAGCGCGAATTGAAGAATATGCGGTCGCCTTTGTGGCTGTAGATTGGATGCGGATGAGCATCTTGTCCGAGCCAGTCGCTGCTGTGCTTGCATAGTGGTATCCACTTCAGCGTGCCGCCATCCCAGTCAGGTTCCACGCGTGAGATGTATTCGCCATCCTTCTTGTGTGGGTCAGGACCGTTGTCTGTGCTGTTGTTCCACACCTTCTTTATCTCGTCAGGGAACTTGAAATATCCGTCGCAGCAGAGTGTTTGCTGGTGGTCCATAGTGAAGTGTCCGTAGGCGTTGTAATCCTTTGGAAGCGATATTTCCTGTCGTTTGCCGGTGCGCATGTCGTAGCGACCAACCATCGCCAAACCATCGGCATAACCGCCGTGATAGATGATAATCTGTCCGTCGTCGCTCCACATCTCGTGGCACACCCAGTCCTCGCGTCCTTCCTTGCGGATGTTGGTGTATTCGTCTGTCTCGTGGTTATACACCCAGATGCGGCGTATTCCACAGTCGAAAGCCGACCATTCGTGGTTATACATTATTATATTTGGGTTTGCTGGGTTGAACTGCACGTGGGTTATCCAGCAAATCGGTATAGTCTTTTCGTAGAGCATTTCGCCCGTCTCTGTGTCATATACGCACAGGTAGCTGTTGAGGTGTTCCTCCTGCACGCGGCCGTCTATGTTGTAGATAGGGCGCCTGTCGAGGCCCGACCCTTCCGTGTCTGGGTCGTAGTCGAGGGCACGTGCGTCGGTCATAGGCACGCAAAGCAGACGTCCGTCGTCGCTCACATGGGTGAAGGCTGTGACGCGGTCAGATGGCACGCGATTGAGCACAACAGGCTTTGCGTCAAGACCTACGCGGCAGATGTTGTCGTCTTGTATATAGTAGATGACGTCGCGCTTTGGGTCAAGGCATACAGATGCTTTGCCGAGACCACGATGAGGCGAGCAGTCGAAATAGACATAACTCTTCAAAGTGCCGTTCTGGTTGTCTGTGAGCTGGCGTTCTTCGCCAGTCTGCAGGTCATGCACAAAGACGTTTGGCGACCCTGTACGGTCGGAAATTATATAGAGTCGGCGGTCGTCGATGCTTAGCGACGAACATGTGAAATACAGCAATTGTGTGTCGAATCTCTCGCCTTCCTTGGCGCCGGAGATTAGCATTCGTTCTTTCATAATAAGTCGTTTTTTGGTTAGATAGTGCAAAGGTAATAAATTCTTTTTTAATATGGAAAGATTTTGTCGTGAATTTATTGTTTGAGGGTGTTGTTTGTTGACTCGAAATGCGACTGAAATAGGGATGATAATTTAAGTTAATATTTTGGCGGGTTGTGCGGTTGTCGTTTGCAAGTTGTTCGGTTGCGTTACTTTAGTTGTTGCTTATCTTTGGCAAAAAGTTGACACAAC
>JAUNQM010000347.1 GCA_030536165.1 Prevotellaceae bacterium
GGCTTTTCAACAATCTTTTCGATAATCTTCTCAACAACCTTTGGTTCTTGGCACTTGTGTTCACAAGTCTTTGTTGAATGAGTCTTGCCCAAGTTGATCTTCAAACCTGCAAGTGCATTGAAGTACCAGTCAGCATTGCCAGCTCTCTTTGAGTTGTACTTATCGTTAAGGCAGTTTGCATTTGCTTCGATTCCGAGAGAAACAACGTCGCTGATGCGGAAGTCAACATTGATACCAGCACGACCTACGAAACGAGTCTTAGTACCGTCCCAGAGGTATTCAAGTTCTGTGCCGTAAGTGTTAGTACCTATAGACCTAGGATAAGCAGTTGCCAAAGCAGCGTTTACATCCTGAGCTTCGTCGTTCTTCCATGCAATGTTTGCACCTGCACCGATGAATGCGCTTACGTTTACAAGACGAGTTGGATTGTAACCAGCGAAGAGGTTTGACAGATTGAATGTGAAGTCGATACCAGGAGCTACATAGTTCCACTTCCACTTGTAATCCTTACCAAATACCCATGAGCCAGCCTTGCTCTGCCATGCATTTGCAGAAAGACGAGCACCAACAACCTTGTCGAACTGATAACCAACGCTCAACTGTACGTTTGGAGAAATGAGGTCAGAGAAGTCAACCTCGCCGAGTGTGTGCTGAACACCACCCTGAGCCTGAATGTACCAATGAGGTTCGAATACATTCACAACGTGTTCCTTTGGCTGAGCTGAGATGGTCATTCCGACCATCATCAGCAAAGCAGCTAATATTATTTTCTTCATAATATATAATTATTTATTGTTATTCTATTGATACTTCATTAAATTACTTAACTCGGATGTAAACCTTTTCAGTTCTTGTGTATCCACTGTAGTCGAGAGATGCATAAGTAACCTCATAGATGTAACCAGTCTGTGTAGCGTTGAATGCAACCGGATCCTTGCCTGTGTAGATAGTAGCCATGCCGTAAGATGTGTCATTAGCTGCTGCAAGGATTGACTTACAAGTTGCGTCACCACCCTTTGCTGATACTGAGAAGTCATCCTTAACAACATCAGTTACTGCAACGAACTTCTTGTAAGCAGGGCAAACGAGTTCAGCTGTGTTAGAAGTTGGGATGAGCATAACCCAACCTGTACCAACTGCCATAGAAGGCATTGTCTTGTACTGGCTTGCGCGATACCAATCGTCGCCACCCTTTACGAGTACGTTTGGCTGGAGGTAGTAGTTAGCATTCTGGATGCGAGTGTTAATCTTACCAATAACCTTATTAACCTTGTCAAGGATTCTCTTTACGTTATCCTCGATCTGCTTCTTTATCTGCTCTTCGAGGTAGTTGATATTGAAGCAGTAAGCATCTGTAATAACCTTGTCGAGAAGGAGTGCGTCGTAGATAGACATGAGGTTTCTCAGATTTCTTTCTACCCAAGTACCGCCAATAGCAGCAGCTTCGTTGATAGCATCCTGCTTAGCCTTTTCATTGTCTGCCAATGTGTTGCCATAAACCCATCCGCCGTGAACAGATACGAGGTTGCTTGATGCATCATAAACGAGATAGATTGGGGTATCTGAATTGAAGTAAACACCCTTAGGTTCTTCGAGTTTGAACTTGATACCAAGCCTTTCGTATGTGATAGAAGGAATTTTTGGAGCATCCCATGAACCTGCGAGGAATTCGTATGACAGCGGCTTAAGAGCTGTAGCAGCAATCTCATACTTAGAGAAGATGCTGTGCTTAACCTGTGCAGAGTCAGTCCAAGTTGCCTTGAGTGCGTATGCAGGGATAACTTCGCTTACAGCATCCATAATCTTAACATAAGCGTTAGATACGTTGAAGTTAGCATCACCCTTAGTCTTGAGTTCATTGAGTGCACTCTTTGCAATTTCCTTAAGCTCACCCATATTAAGGTTCTTAGTAATCTTTGCATCCTGGATCTTGTCATAAGGAAGAGTTGCGTCTGCCTCATAGAAACCATTGTCAGCTCTTGTGTAACCGAACATGATTTCCTTATCTGACTTCTTGAGTGGGCTGAGTTCGATTTCAGCTGCATTACCTGCACTTGTTTCGAGAGTAACCTTCTCACCTTCGAAGTTTACAGTGTTAGGGTTGATAGTTGTATAGATCTTACCTGCGTTTGCAACGCCGTTGTCCATATCGTCAACG
>JAUNQM010000348.1 GCA_030536165.1 Prevotellaceae bacterium
GCTCATTCTTTTCCATGAGCCAGTTATCGAAGTTCTCAACGAGAATCTTCATGTTGCTGATTCCGTAGTCGCTTGCCTTTATGTGGTCGTTGCCGAGGTCTTCTGTCTGGTCAGTAGGGTCGATGGTGCCAAGCAACTGCTGCGCACCGAACTCATACATCTCGTCATTTGCCTTAGCCTCAATCCACTTGCAGAGTGTATCTTTTTCTTCTTCTGGAGTAGATATGCCCTTGATGATTCTGTAGCCCCAGTTGATTGCATGAATGTCATACACACCAATCTCTGGCGGAGTGAGTTTCACGCCGCGCTCTACGTCGCCTGGCTGTGCTATGTAGTTGTTGCGGGCATAGTCCATGATGCTTGGCGTCGTACCATATTTCTGCGTGAACTGTGGATCGCGCAGCTTCTCTACAGGGAATGCATAGCTTGCACCCATATTGTGCATCAGTCCGAGTGTGTGTCCAACCTCATGCGATGCTGCGTATTTTATTGATTCAAGCATCACGTCATCGTCAAACTTAATCTTTCTTACCCTCTTATCTACGGCACCCGTCTGCACGAATCGCCAGTTATGGAGAAGCGATATAATGTTATGATACCAGATAACGTCGGCGGCAAGTATCTCGCCTGTGCGAGGATCAACGTAACTTGGCCCCATAGCATTAGCCGTATTTGTTGCAACATAGCGGAAACAGTTATACTGCATGTTGTCTGGGTCAAACGCATCATCGTCGGTAGGGTAGTCCATTGCCTTGACCACATTCTTGAATCCTGCTGCCTCAAATGCCTTGTTCCACACCTCTATACCTTCGCGTATAGTCTGACGCCACTTTGCAGGAAAAGCTGTGTCAACATAGAACACAATCTGCTTCTGCGGCTCTACCATTTCTCCTGCGAAATACTTGTCGAGGTCTTCCGTCTTAGGTTCTATGCGCCAACGCTCAATATAAGCCTTCTGCGCAATTCGGTCGGCATTTGATGAAAAGATATTCTTATCCGTCTGGAAGTAGCCCACGCGATTGTCTTGCAGACGCATTGGCATCGGATTCTCTGGCAATGCAAAGAGCGAACGCTGCACCATAACCGAGTAAGGCTTAGGCAATGCACCTGTTATCTGATACGAAAGGAGTGACTTAATTTCGATGTTCTTCTCGAATGTCTTCACCTCGGCAATGCCCGACGCTTCTGACTGGAAAGTTCCTTTGAGCTTGCTGTCGCTGCCAAGCAACTTGCCGAGCACACCTGTGTCTTTCATCGGGCTGATGCTTTTCTCGTTTGTGCCGAAGAAAGCCGTGACATCAATCACCAGATTTCTGCCATCGCGAGCGGCAATCTTAAAGCCTTTCATCACAGGGTTCATATTGCTTCGGTCGAAAGCCGGCTTAATAGGATCGCTGCCCACAACGGTGTTGAGGTTCTGCACCTGATGCATAAACACGTTCCTCGTGTCGGTCGAGAAGGCTATCATCATCGGACGTGTATGTACCTCGCCTGCCGAATAGTCTTGTCCGTCACTGGTTGCAACGATGCGACTCGAAAGCAAATATTCCTTTCCGAGACATTCTTCTGGGATGGAGAGATAGAGTTTGCCAGTCTTTTCGTTGAATAGCGTAGTGAAAAGACCTTTCTTTTCCACTGCGTCTTTCTTAATCTTAGTGATGTCATTGCTTGCAGAATCACCCTTCAGAGAAGATGAAAGGTCGCCTAAAGAAAGCCCTGCTCTGGCTGATGAGTGTCCTATGCAGGCTGTCAATCCAAGGCTTAATATGATGAGTCTTAAATTCATTTTAAAATGTTTTACTTGTGAATAGACGATAATATCCTAAAAAAAACGATGCAAATTTAATAAAAAAATAGGAATTTTTTATATATTATATAATATTTTATATAATTGATTGGATTTTTTTTCGAAAAATGCACATATTTGCAGTAGAAATAAAATGAAAGACCACTTTTTACATACCTTTTCTGCACCGAATGCTTAGAACAGCCTTTCACTCCTCAGGTGTTATGCTCGCCACACCTCAGGTGTTACTAACTATCACACCTTAGGTGTTACCGCTCGAACACCTTAGGTGTGACGACCTGAACTCCTTAGGTGTGAAAGGCTTGGCTTTATCGCATCTGTTTAAGACATTCGT
>JAUNQM010000089.1:0-1386 GCA_030536165.1 Prevotellaceae bacterium
AAGTTTACAAAAACGATATCAAGGCGTGAGCCTTTCAAGTTGCACTCTGCGTGAATCACACATCGAAACTGGTAATGATTTATTTATCGATTTGGGGATTTTTCAACAGTTGTCAAAGTGCCTTTTGATAGAGTTTCAGCAGTTTCTTTACTGCGTTCTTCTTGTATTGCTTGTTCAACACCTTATCTAAACGTGCACGCTCGGCTTCGTCAGTCGTGGCTTGGCGTTTCAGATAAAGTGCCGACCACGCTTCAAGAAGTTCATACTCGTCTTTAGTCACTTGCATGAACGAACCATGCTGCGGAAGCACGTCGCCCTCAATGACCTTGCCTTTATCTACATTCGCCTCATTAGCATCAGCGTTGCAAATCTTGTAGGCATGACCACCGCTATAACGTATATAAGCAACCTTCCAGGCATCTTCGCCAATCAACTTGAAAGCACTCGGTCCTTCAACCTGCTCCTTGCCTTCATTGGTTATGTGGAAACGGTCTGTCCAGTTGCTTTGAGGCAGTTTCTCGAAAGTTGCAGCCCATATTCCGCGGTCAAGACCTGCAGCGCCTTCTTTCTTATAGAACACGTGGTAAAGGTTGTCCGTCTCGTTCCAATCTATGTGGCAATCTATGACCGAAATGCCTTTATCGTAGAAGAGTTGCGGTTTGGTCAGAGTTGTGAAATCGTCGTTTGCATAAGAATAATAGATGCGGTCGTGGTTGTCGCCTTCGTTAGTGCTGAGCATTGAATAATATACAAGCCACCCGCCTTTTCCGTCCTTGTAATCCTTGTCCCATATAATCTGCGGTGCCCACACGCGGTTTATCTTGCTGAAGTCAGCAAGTACATTAGGGCTTTCTGGGTCGGAGAATATCTCTGAGCCACGGCGGAAATCGAACGTGACCGATGTCCAGTGGATAAGGTCGTTTGAGTGTAACAGGTCGATGCCATAGTTATTCCAGATGCGCGACTTGCGGTTGCACATGTCAGTTGTACACATTAAATAGTCGCCCTTCTTACCACGGCAGATAAAAGCATCGCGCGTGCCGCCTTCGATGCGTGCCACCTCTTCGGCATTGAAGATTGGCTGATTGTTGAGAAGCGGATGGAATTTCTCACCACGGTCAGCTTTAGTGCCGAGAGCGTAAAGCGTGTTTTCACTGTTTGCTGCCATGTGGCAGTAAAGATAGCCATAATAATCCTCTGCAGCCATCGTCAGGCTGAATGCAAGGATGATTGTTGATAAAGTAAGTCGTTTCATATTATTTTTATATTTCGAGTTTTCGATATTTCGATATTTCGGAGTTATGGTATTAAATTCTTTTTCACCCACATCATTTGTCCGTATTCGATAGCCTCACTTGTCCAATGCTCGTTGATTGGTGTAATGAG
>JAUNQM010000089.1:1396-8727 GCA_030536165.1 Prevotellaceae bacterium
TTGCAAGTCATTCGGTTCCATACAGCATAACTTGTTGTAGGCGGACAAGTCAAATCATTATAACCCCATGTAATATAAGAATGAGCCTTTACGTATGGAGCGAAGTTCACAACGTCGTAGTACGCCATCGTATTCATTCTGTCTTTAGTGAGGAACTTACTGTCGCGGAAATGAGGATAGCCACCTGTGTGACCCTTCTCAGCATATCCAGCCATGTCGGCGAGTGCAGGATGATTTGCCACACAATGCGTAACGTGTTCATTATCGAGGGCTGAAGTAATGATACTCAGCGCACCACCTTGACTTCCACCTTGAACTATAAGATTCTTGCCATCCCATTCAGGCAACATACGCAAGAAATCGAGTGCACGGACGCATGCGAGATATACGCGCTTCATATAATATGTGTCGCGGTTGTCGATGCCATTAGAAAGATAACCGTTCTCCCTTCCATTGAAAGCGCGACTGATGTCGCTGAATGTTTCTGCAGTTAAGCGTGGATCCAAACCATGAATCTCTATCTCGAAACGTATCATACCATTCTCGGCATAATACTTATGTCGCAGCGGTTCCTTGATGGTCTTGATGCCAGCGCCTGGAGGACAAAGTACAGCAGGACAAGACTTCACACATGCATCTTTTGGATAGAACAAGTAGCCATAAACAGATTGCCCCTGCGAGTTGAGATTGAGTTTCACGAGATAGCAGTCAACCTTGTCCGTGCAATACTCCTTTGCAAGTTCGCGCGTATAAGTCAAAGGCTTTTCGCGCATCTCGCCCACGGCTTTCTTCCAGTAATCAACGAAGTCAGATGGCTCTTTTGTATATGGCACAATCTTATCGACCGAGAATCCCACCTTTATATGATGAGAATACGTCGTGCCATCGAGCTTAAACTTTAGCCTAAGGTCGCGGAAGCCTGGAGTCTTCTTTGTGCCCATGTCTATCACAGCCTTGCCGTTGTGGAGTTCAGCCTTGCCACTTTTGTCTGCCGAGAGCATGTCTGTTGCTATCTCATATTCTATCACGCCATCCTTAGGCACACCATATTTGAAAAACTCAACATCAATCTTGGCATTCTCGCCACATTGATACAGCCAATCAGAATGGTCAGGTCGCGTAACCCATAGCACATCACTACGATAAGGATAGTTCTCAGCACTGACAAATAATGCCGAAAGCGCCATTAAAGCAAAAAATAAAATTCGTTTCATCACCTTATTTATGATTTTGTATGCAAAGATACGATTAAGTGAGCGATTTACCAAATTTATTTGAGTAAATCCGAACGTGAGTATCTTCGTCAACGCCAAAGATACGATTAAGTGAGCGATTTACCAAATTTATTGGATCACCTGTAAAAAACTGTGTTATGAATGGAATAGCAGGATACGCATTTGTATGACAGCTATTCTTTCTTCCCTCGAACAATTACCATATCTGAATTCTAACCACTCAACATCGTCATCCTGAACTTGATTCAGGATCTCAATTGCAACTTATGAGATTGCGAGTCAAGCCCGCAACCGATGGAGCAGCGAGAGGAGAGGCAAAGGTCGCTTTGACTATCCCGAGTCGCGACAGAGGAAGACAACGGTCAATGACGACAGGGGGAATCAGAAAAAATTGTTGGCCATTGTTCGGACAATATTTTTGCAGCCTTGACAAAGTCAAGGTGCTGGTAGGTGAGGATAGTTTTTGTCAAGCTTGCTTGTAAGAAAGACTATACTCAACTGACAGCAAAGCACGTAAGTGCTGCAAAATCGAGAATTGTTCTTTTAATAAGGAGACTGTTGTCAACACAGTTTTTTGCAGGTGAGCCTATTTTTCTTTGTTTTTCGCACTACATGCACTATCTTTGACTTCGTCGAAGATAGGCTGCACCTTAACAATAAAAATAAAAAATTTTGTCTTTTATTTTGTATTGTATTCGATTTGCACTATCTTTGCAAAAACTATTGATATTTCACTCGCAATGGGAAAATTTAAGAGGAAAGCAGGCAAGAAGTTGTCGCAACGCGAGCTTGTGCAGCAGTTGCAGATGTTGTTTGAGGAAAGTCCTACGCAGGTATTTTCAATGAAAGACATCTACCGCATACTGAAGTTCAACACCCATCCACAAAAGATGCTCACCATCGACATACTCGACGAGATGGCGGTGGACGGCTATCTCGAAAGGGCTGGATATAACCGCTTCCGCCTCGGTGCTGTGGGCATCGAGTACGTGCGCAAGAAACAGGAGGCACGCAACAGAAAGCACTACGGTGTGGTCGGAGAGAAGAAAGACGACGACACCGTGATGCATGAGATTCTCGAAGAATACGGTCTGCCATACACTTATCCACGCAATGCCGAGAAGGCTGCAGAGGAAATCGAGGCTAAGATTACGCCACAAGACATTGCCGAACGCGAGGACTTCCGCCATGTGACTACCTTCACCATCGACCCGTATGACGCAAAAGACTTCGACGATGCACTGTCAATCCGACCGTTGGAAGGTGGTCTGTGGGAGGTTGGTGTGCATATTGCCGACGTCAGCCACTACATAAAAGAGGACTCTGCACTCGACATCGAGGCACGCAAACGCGGCACGAGTGTCTATCTCGTTGACCGCACAATACCGATGCTTCCTGAACGCCTGTGCAACTTCATCTGCTCGCTTCGCCCCGACGAAGAGAAACTGTGCTACAGTGTTATCTTCAATCTCAACGAAGATGCCGAGGTGAAGTCGTGGAGACTGGTGCATACGATTATAAAGAGCAACCGACGCTACGCCTACGAAGAGGTGCAAGAGATACTCGAAGGTAAGGACGGTGACTATGCCAATGAGCTTCGCACACTCGACCAACTCGCAAAGAAAATGCGCGAGGCAAGGTTTGAGAATGGTGCAATAGACTTCAACTCTGAGGAACTTCACTTCGACGTAGATGAGAACGGAAAGCCTATTGCGGTGCATTTCAAGGTGCAGAAAGATGCCAACAAACTCATCGAGGAGTTCATGCTGTTGGCTAACCGCACAGTGGCAGAAAGCATAGGCAAGGTGAAGCGTGGGCAGAAAAAGAAGACGCTGCCTTATCGAATACACGACAATCCTGACTTGGAGAAACTGGAGAATCTCAGTCAGTTCATACGCAAGTTCGGATACAAACTCAAGACAACAGGCTCGAAAGAAAAGATTGCACGCAGCCTGAACGGTTTGATGGACGAATGTAACGGCAAGGGAGAGCAGCGCCTGATACAGATGGTTGCGCTCCGTGCGATGATGAAAGCGAAGTATTCAGTGCACAACATAGGCCACTTCGGACTGGCATTTGACTACTACACACACTTCACTTCGCCTATCCGACGCTACCCAGACGTGATGGTGCACCGACTGCTGACGCTCTACCAGAACGGCGGTAAGAGTGCAGATGCAAACTACTATGAGGACTTGTGCGAATATTGCAGCGAGCGCGAAGTAATTGCAACGCAAGCTGAACGCGCAAGTATTCAGTACAAGCAAGTTGAGTTTCTTGCCGACAAGATTGGCGAGGAGTTTGACGCGCATATCACAAGCATCACGGAATGGGGAGTTTATTGCGAGATTGACGAGAATCATTGCGAAGGTATGGTGCCACTGCGTGAGTTTGATGATGATTATTATGAGTTCGACGAGAAGAACTATTGCCTTCGCGGGCGTCGTTACCACAGGATATATTCGCTCGGCGATCCGATAAAGATAATAATGCAAAAGGCAAACTTCGAGCGCAGGCAGATATCGTTTGCACTGGTATAGTCCGAATCGAACTATCGATTACTCGATTTATCGAAATTTTTTATTTATAACTTTATTATTAACCCTAAAACAAACAAAAAAAGAAATGAAAAAGTATTTAGCAGAAATGGTCGGCACAATGGTGCTCGTCCTTTTAGGTTGCGGCACAGCTGTCAGCCTTAATTGTGGTGTTGACACAGCAGCTGTAGTAGGCACAGCAATGGCATTCGGTCTTGCTGTAGTAGCCATGGCTTACACTATCGGTGGTATCAGCGGTTGCCACATCAACCCTGCCATCACTCTCGGTTGCCTCTTGACAAAAAGAATCTCAGGCAAGGACGCAGCTATGTATATGGTATTCCAGGTTATCGGAGCTTTCATCGGCTCAGCTATCCTCTACGCTCTCGTTACAACATCTCCTGAACTTGCACAGGGAACAACTACAGGCGCTAATGCTTGCGCAGGCACAGTGGCTAACGGTTTCATCGCTGAAGTTGTGCTCACAGCAATTTTCGTTCTCGTAGTTCTTGGCGCAACAGCAAAGACTAACGGTGCAACAAACAACTTCGCAGGTCTGGCAATCGGTCTCTCACTGATTCTCATCCACCTCGTTGGCATCCACTACACTGGCACATCAGTAAACCCTGCACGTTCAATCGCTCCTGCAGTATTCGAGGGTGGCGTTGCTTTGCAGCAGCTTTGGGTCTTCATCGTAGGTCCGTTCATTGGTGCAGCAATCGCAGCTGTTATCTGGAAGATTGTAGATACTGAGAAGGAATAAATCTCATACCTATATAATATATAAGGTGGTCACGTCACACGGCGCGGCCACTTTTATTTTGCTGTTTGCGGAAATATTACTACCTTTGCATGTGAAAATACAAACAACAATGACGAAAAGACTATTTCTCCTTATTTCATTTTGTGCCGTGATGTTTGGAGCCCAGGCACAAGAGTATGTATTCCATAAGGGTATGCTGAAGATGCCTTACCGAGAGAAATCATACGGTAACGCACAGGATGGCAAGAGTATGCTCGTGGTTTATCTGCACCCAAAGCAAGCACGTGGACATCAGAACGAGACGCAGACACGTACGGCTGGCTACAAGGCAATCGACCATTACCTTGACAGCGTGAAAGCCAATGCCGTGCTTCTTGCTCCGCAATGCGAGGAGGCACGCCACTGGAACGAATACAGTTCGCCTGTAGGTAAGTTCTTCAGCGATGTAGTATTGGATTTCATTGAAGACTACGCCAATCATCACAACATTGATAAGCGCAGGATTTATGTGCTCGGAGAGTCTTTCGGTGGTAGCGGAGTATGGCGACTTGTTACCGATTACCCAGGATATTTCGCTGCAGCAATGCCAGCTGTTTGCAGTCCAAAGCTTAACAGACTTGAACGCTTCGTGAAGCTGAACAAGGCGGCAAAGACTCCTCTGTGCGTAGTTATCGGTGAGCGCGACCAAGTCTATGACCCGACAGTCATGGCACCACACATAGAGAAACTCAACAAGGAGAAATGTAACTTGAAATACATCATTCTTCCAGGCTTGAATCATCAGCAAGCATGCCGCGGAGCCTACACCAACGAAGCATTAGACTGGCTGTTCAGTAATCAAAAGAAGTAGTATTAGTGGCAAGTCATAATTAAAGGCAGCATGAGCTTATGCTGCCTTTAACTGTTGTTGCGGGTGGATTATTTCACCACGATTACGAGATATTTGCTTGTGCTCCAGAATGAGTCTGGATTGATGATGCGAAGCACATACTGCTTCTTTGCGTCGGTTGTGAGGGTGTAAGCATCCGATGGATGATGCGAAAGAATCTTTGCCGACTTTGAGTAGAGTTTTATCTCGGTATCAACACGTATGTCAATCTTTGTGAAGTAGTCGCGGTTGAAGTTTGAGAACGAAAGTTTGCCGCCGTCGAGTATCTTCTGGTCTGTGAGTTCCTTCTTCGTACCGAATACGAAGTAAGCCGTGTTCAACTGCTTGTCTTGTTGTGCGATTGTTGTATTGTTCTGCGCAATAGTCTTCGACTTGTTGCTGCTTTCTTCGCTCACGTAAGTAAGGTCCTCGCTTATTCTATCCACAGCGTCGTCGAGTTCACGAATCTGCATATCCTTCGACTCAAGTTGCTCGCGAAGAGCCTTCAACTGCTCATCCTTGTCAGCCAACTGTGCCAGCAGACTGGTAACCGTACGCTTCAGTTGTTCGCTCTTGTATGAGCTTTCGCGTATCTGCTGCTGCAGTTTGTTGATGAGCTGACGGTTCTGCTGCATCTTGTCCTGAATGTATTCGATGTTTTCGCGAATCAAAGCCTTGCGGTCAGCTCCCTCTCCGGTATTGGCAAGAGTCACGCGGTCTTCGGCTTCGTTGATGATGCGGAAGCCGTCTTGAATCTCGTTGAGAGTGCCCATCATGTCGTTGATTTCGTTGTCTTTCTGTGCGATTACGTTTTCAAGCGAGTCGGCACGAGAGTCGGAAGAAAGTTTCGGTTGGTTTTGTCCTTCGCAACTCATCAATACTATGGCTGCAACGAGCCAGATAAAATGCTTTTTCATATCCTTTTTCGTTTATACGATTCTTCTCTTCAAATTTTGCATATATGCATATCGTTTATTCTGTCTCACGCAAAGAAAATTCTGACCTTATCAGGTCTGCCTTCAAATGCTGTCGCAAAACTCAATTGCCACGAGCTATGGTTTCCCTGCGACGACAAGGACAAACTCCCCTTTTGGTTCTGTCTCGGTGAAGTGGGCTATCACCTCATCGATTGTGCCTCTGACGCTTTCTTCGTGCACTTTCGATATCTCGCGGCAAGCACTTACACGCCTTTCGCCCCCGAAGACTTCAGCCATCTGCTGCAAAGCCTTGACTATGCGGTAGGGCGATTCGTAGAATATCATAGTGCGCTGTTCGTCTTTCAATGCCTGTAGCCGCGACATACGTCCCTTTTTCTGTGGGAGGAAACCTTCGAAACAGAAACGGTCATCGGGCAGTCCGGAACTTACGAGTGCCGGTACGAAAGCCGTTGCACCTGGCAGACACTGCACTTCAATGCCAGCCTCAACAGCCGCACGCACGAGCATGAAACCAGGATCGCTGATGCCTGGAGTGCCTGCATCGCTGATTAGCGCAATCGTCATTCCCGCTTTTAGTCGCTCTACCACACCCGCCGTTGTCTGGTGTTCGTTGAACTTATGATGCGAGACGAGGTGGTTCTTTATGTCGTAATGGTTCAGTAGGACGCTCGACGTGCGCGTGTCCTCAGCCAAAATCAAATCGGCTTCTTTCAGTATGCGTATAGCACGGAAGGTCATGTCTTCCATGTTGCCTACTGGAGTCGGAACGATATACAACATTTGAGTTTCTCTTTTCTTTTAGCGGTGGCAAAGATAATGCAAATCAAAGACAATACAAAATAAAATAAGATTTTTTATATTTTTACCACTGTCGGAGAAGCAAGACGACGCAAGTGTTCACACCACTCGTCGTTAGTCGTCACTTTACACGTCGTTAATACTCGGGAAAAGTTTTGCAAAACTTCCGACAAAGTTTTTCAAAACTTCGAG
>JAUNQM010000349.1 GCA_030536165.1 Prevotellaceae bacterium
CTCATTTATCTATATCCTCCAGCGCGCACGACTCGACCGCATGATGTCATCATACGGACAATACACTTGCTTTGCACCATCTAATAAAGGTGTGGCTAAGTATATTGACAGTCTTTACAACGACCCTGAGGCAGTCATCCCTAACAATGGTATGACAGAAAACTCGCTTGAAGGTCTCTCTGACAGTCTTTGCACTGAAATTGCAAAGTACCATCTCACGAGCGGACTTTACAGCATTATCAAGCTCGGAGGTGATGGTGTCACGGTCAACACAATGCTCGGACGACCATTCACTACTTCTGTTGATACCCTCGGACAGACCGTCTTGAATAGTGTCTCAACCGTTATTTCGCAGGACAACGAGATGACAAACGGTATTGTCCATCTGATAGATAACGTCGTACCACGTTCTTCACGCCTCATCTGTGATGAACTTGCACGTGATTCTGTCTTCACTATCTTCAACGATGCGCTCCAACGCACTGGCTTGAAGGACTCTCTTTCAAAGGTCGATAAGGGCAAGACCTACGACATGGGCTCTAACCATAACGACCGCGACGGTAACTCTCTCTACTATCCGACAGAGTGCAAGATTGGCTTCACCATCTTTGCTGAGACCGACAAGGTATTCAATGCTGCAGGCATTCACAACTTCAACGACCTCAAGGCAAAGTGTATAGAATGGTACGCTAATGCAACCGACTGGTACGATTATCCTCGTGAGAAGGGTATAGAAATAAGTACTGGCGACGACTACACAAACCGTTTCAACGTGGTCAACATGTTTATCTCTTACCACATCCTGCGTGCTTCTATGGCTGTCGATCAGCTTGTCTATGAGCGCAAGAGCGGAAATGAGAACTGGAACTACGCTTACGGTGGCGAGCCACAAGACTACTTCGAGACTATGCTGCCACATACTCTGATGAAAATCTGGCAGCCTCTCTACCATAACACAGGCGCAAGCAACTCGCTCTGGATAAACCGTTATCGTGCAAACAACACTCTTACCGACGAGGTAGGTCTGCAGGGTAGCGAGTCTATACACCCTCTAATCCGCGAAGGTGTGCAGATTGTACGCAATGCCGCAGCAAGCATACAGAGCTACAACGGCTATATCCATCGCCTCAACGGAATACTGTTGTATGATGAACTTGTGCCAAAGGGTGTGCTCAATGAGCGTCTGCGCCTCGACACATCAACATTCCTCTACGAACTCATCAACAATGGAATACGCGGCGCTTCTCCTACAGAAGTGTCTGCAATGAACGGTGGCGGCAACGGCGACCGCGTGGCCTTCGCACTCGATTACTTCGACAACATCGTATGCTACTCAGCATCAACGGTGCTCCGCTTCAATGTTCAGGGCGCTTGGCGTGCACATGAGTCTGACCAGTTCCAGGGATGGAACAAGTACGACTTCGCTGTTCGCATACCTTCTGTTCCGTCAGGCGTCTATGAAATCCGCATGATTTATCCTCCAATGGAGCGTGGCGGACTGATGCAGTATTACATAGGAACGTCGAACAAGGTGCAGTCAATGCAGGCTCTCGGCATTCCTCTCGATGCTCGTCTTCCACTTCACGACGATGCTGGAGCAGCAATGGGATGGACCGACCCAACGTCTGAAGAAGACTTTGGAGTCGCTTCCGACATCATGCTCCGCAACAATGGATACATGCGTGCCCCTTGTAGCTTCTCTCGTGGAACCTACAACACGACCACATCTCCAGTCAGTGACCCTGCACTCATCACAGGTAGCACCAACTGCCGTACGGAACGCGGATACGGCACGTCGATGATTCGACGCATCGTGACCCGTCAGCAGCTCAATCAGAGCGAAGATTACTGGCTCCGAATCAAGAACCTCATCACCGACGACCCAAGCCTCGGATGGTCTTTCGACTTCATCGAATTGGTTCCTGTGTCAGTCGTTGACAATCAAAACTATACGGAGGATTGGTACTAATAGGAAGTTATTGGCTTATAAGTAATTGAGAATTGAAAATTAAGTTATTTAATGTCACTATCAATAGTTATACGCATTCCGAGCCCTTCACACCTAAGGAGAGTGATGCTTAACACACCTAAGGTGTGAGGGGTGGTAACACCTGAGGTGTGAG
>JAUNQM010000090.1 GCA_030536165.1 Prevotellaceae bacterium
AAGGTCATCAAAGTCCATCGCATTCGCCTGTCGGCAACGGTTGCTGTATGTTTGATAGATGTCGTAAAGTTCAGGCATCTTCGAGTTTTCGTCCCTCGTGCGGGCATAGCGGTCATTTTCATACGCCTCAGGTAGTATCAGCCTGTTCTTTGCCTCGCTAATGCGCCCCATGACATTACCTATCTTGTAGCACTTCTCATCGAGTTCCTTTTCCTTTATGATGCGCTTCAAGAGTGATTTTGAATCGGCTTCGTCGTATATGGTATAGTTTGATTCATAGCCTATTCGGGCAGACTCGATGCGAAGAATACGCGCAAAGATGGAGTGGAACGTACCCATCCATAACTGCGTAGCAAGTTCCTCGCCTACGAGTTTGCCAATACGCTGTCGCATCTCGCGTGCGGCCTTGTTGGTGAAAGTCAGCGCAAGGAGGTGGTATGGTGCATATCCATGTTCGAGCAGATATGCAAGTTTATATGTAAGCACACGCGTCTTACCCGAGCCAGCTCCCGCAATGACGAGCGAAGGCCCGTCGCAGTATTCCACGGCCAAAGCCTGACTTTCGTTAAGTTCTTCTTTTATATTCATAGGTGTAAATACTTTTGTTAGGACGCCCTGATATCTATCGCATGGCGTTCATAGCCCAGGGTATAGCAAAATGCCCCTTGGGAATACATGTCAATTCCTTCAAATGCTCTGAAAGGCTATCGTATGGCGTTCATAGCCCAGAGTAAAGCGAACCCCCTTGGGAATACATGTCAATTCCTTCAAATGCCCTGAAAGGGCTATCGCGAAGCGTCCATAGCCCAGGGTATAGCGAAGCGACACCCTGGGTAATATGTTCATTCCATTATAAATTCGCCCTGTAAGGGCAAAAGTATTAGTCACTAAGCACATATCTATCATCGTATTCGATATTATATAGCTTCAAAAACTCTATGTATTCTTCATGGAATGTATGCTTCTTGTGATGTTCCTTTTGGTTCTTAATATAATTTAGAGTCTTATCCACAACTGATTGACTCACAGAAAATGCAGCATATCCACCTTGCCATTCAAACTTATTGTAAGCATCGCTCACATTCTTAATCCAACGGCTACAATTTCGCTTTACTCCAGAAACAAGATTAGCCACAGTGACCTCACGCGACAAAAGGCAAAGGATATGTACATGATCATGCGTGCCATCTGTCCAGATATTTGTACAGCCAATTTCGTTTACCAATTGCCCAATATATGCGTGAACACGTGTAAGGTCTTCTTCACATATAGCAGGGCTCGTGGTTTTAATGTGAAAGATGATGTGCAGGTATATTTTAGTTAATGATTGCGACATAGTGCTTTGGGGTAATATCTTTTATTGTTATTGATCTGTTGTGAATCGTCCCTATACTTTTGCCCTTTCAGGGCGTAGCTATATTTGGTGGTGACTGCTACCCAGGGTGTCGCTTAGCTCTACCCTGGGCTGTTAACGCTTCGCGACCGCCCTTTCAGGGCGTATCTATATTTGCAAATGACTGTCACACAAGTATGTGAAGCCCTTTCAATGCGATATGATTAATTGAATTAAGTCTATCACCAGCGCGCTCTCACATCTTTCACATTCAACCGTGCCACGATTATTCCGATTTGTTCGGGCTGTGTCAACTGGTACTCATACATCGTCTTCGGCTCCTCTGTAACCTCACGGTGAATCATCGATGCATTTATCATGTGGAGCGTATTGCCATGCCATACGGCTATACCCAGGTGTGCCACGTCGAGGCAACCAGCCGACGTCACCATACAGAGGATATCTCCATCGTGTATGCACGACAGCCTTTCCTTTCCGGCATTAAGCAATTTCTTTGGAATATACTTGAACGAAGTTCCACGAAGGTTTGCCTCGCACTGCGCTATCTCTGGTATCAACGAACGGTCAGCAACAAGATGCTTATACTTGTTCCAGAAACGTGTCATGCATGTGTAAGTGCATTCCTTCGTCTCAGTAAACGGCGGATTCGGTCCTTGTATCCATTCCACGAGCCCTATGCGCTGGTTGTCCATTATCCAGTCGGTGAAATAGTGCAACCGCGACGAGAAGTCTGTTATCACTCCCTGACGATATCTCAGAGTCTGCAGCGTCTTGCAGTAGTCGCGGAACGAGCGTTTGCCTTGCTTCGTGGTTATGGTGAGCGCGACCACTGTTTCAACGAATGTCGTACAGTCTAAATGGCGCAAATCTACTATGAGTTGTTCCTTCTCAGTCTGCTCGAGTATGTAGTTCACATACTTCACCCCAAGCAGTTGACGGGCAAAATGCACGTTGAAGTTTGTCGATACCGGCATCAAGGCCGCCTGTTCGAGCAAGTATTCAACCAGCACGGAGTCAGACTTCTCATAGACCACATTCTTTGCCATTGTGGATATGCTTGAAGCCGCAAACAGTAGAGTGATAAGTATGCTTCGCAAGAGTGTCATTTCTTTCTTCTATTGAAATTAAATCCAACGTAGATGTTCAGGTCGCTGAACATATTCATTGTCGAGAACCCTTCGCCTCTATAAGTATAGGTGTGGATGATGAAGCTCGAACCAGCAAACCATTTGCCGTTGTTGTAGAGCAGGCCAAAGCGACCGATGCCGTCGATGTTCACGTCGTTGATTGAAAAGAACATTTTTTCGTACCATCGTCTGCGTGTCGTCGTGTCGTACTCACTCGTTGCGCGGTCGATAGCCAACGCTGCTGATAGACTCGCATTGAAGAGAAAGTCCTTTGCAAACACCCAGTTGTAACTATACCCAACAGAGAAGTTAAGGTCGCGATATTTCACCGACTTGACACGCATAGTGCTGTCGAGCACGTTGCTCGGTATATTGCATTTTGTCAGCAGTGTGTCCATTGTCTTGTGGTTGTACTCAAGCGAATGTTTCGTATATCCAATGCCTGCTATCATTGAGCCAGCACTCTTTCTCTGCTGCGTGCTCTGATTGTATGCAGCTGGATAAGAGAACTTCTTGTGGTTGAAGATGTAATACAGGTTGAATCCTGTCATCGTCACGTTGATTCCATTGAATTCGTGACCTTCAACATCGCTGACATCAACGCCATCGCCGAGGTCGATAGACTTGATTTTGTAGTGTGAGCCTGTCTTCTTCGAGAACACATCAATGCCAAACAAAGCCGTGTAGAGGCTCACGTCGAAGTCACGGCGTGTGCCATCGCTTGTGAAACTTATGTTTTTTATGTCGAATGTGTAACCAAGAAACAACCATCGCCAACCAAAGTATGGACCGATGCGTGGGTTAAGGTTTGGCCCCATGAGCACCGACTTGTCGTCTTTCGTCTTCAGTCGGTAGCGTTCCATCGACTGCGTGCCTTGAATCATGGCGCAATAGTTGTAGTGGTTCGGTTCAATGTAGGTGGTATCGTAGTCATTGAATTCCTCTATAAAATCATTTACAGCATGCCCTACCCTCTTGAAGAAAGAAGGTTTCTCTGCTGTTGCCGTGTCGCTTTGCGCACACGCAACGATTGGCATCATGCTTAATATAATAATGTATAGATATTTCAAGTGACTCGCTTTCCTGGTAATTATAGACAATCTATATGTTTCAGGTTTTCTATGGTCGTAGGCGTTATATTTTCCCCAAAATCTTATCCATCACCCAGTTTGTAGGGGTCACGGTTATGCTGTCGCAGTCGCAGACAGCCCATCCTTGCAGATGCTTCACCACAGCCTCTATCAATGGAAGTTGCACATACTTCGGGTTTGGTATCTCATATTGCGCGTCGCCAGCTGCCGTATGCAGTTCTATCGGAGCGTAGTTGAACACTGAAAACTTCACAGAACCTCGGTCGCCGATTATCTCTATGCGGTCTTCCGTAGCCGATTCATCAGCCACGAAACACCATGAGCCACTGCCTATGAGTCCGTTTTCAAACTTGAAGCAACCGCTCACACTATCCTCCGCCTGATACAGCCCACGGCGATTTACTGCCATACCTTCAGCCTCGACTATCACACCGAAAAACGATTGAAGGAGGTCGAGTTGGTGAGGTGCAAGGTCGTAGAAGTATCCACCTCCGGCAATGTCGGGCTGCAATCTCCACGGAAGGTTGTCCTTATTGTAGTCAAGTTCGCGCGGAGGCACTGCAAATCTGATAATAACACTCACGGGCAGACCAATCACGTTGCTCGTAAGAATCTCTTTCACTTTCAGGAAATACGGCAGATATCTACGGTAATACGCCACGAAACATGGCACGCCTGTGTTGAGCGACACGCGGTTTACGCGGGCACAATCCTCGTAAGATGACGCTAACGGCTTCTCAACATACACCGGCTTGCCAGCGTTCATAGCCATGATGGCAAACGTGGCATGCGACGACGGAGGCGTTGCAATATACACGGCATTAACCTCCTCGTCGGCAATCAGTTCCTGCGCGTCGGTGTAGTATTTCTTAATATTGTGTCGGTGAGCGTATGAACGTGCCTTCTCTTTGTCTCGGCTCATCACCGCCACGATTTCAGACCCAACGACCTCACGAAAGGCAGGTCCGCTTTTCTTCTCCGTAACCTCGCCACATCCGACGAAGCCCCATTTTATCGTTTTCATATTGCAAAGGTACGAATAAGTGAGCGAAAAACCAAAATTTATTTTGGATTTTCCGAACGGGAGTACCTTCAACGAAGATAAAGGTAGTGCAAGTTGAGCGAAATACAAAATAAAAGACGTAGTTTTTTATTTTAATTTCCGAAACGACGCCTACCTTCGATGAAGTCAAAGACAAATAAGTGAGCGAAAAACCAAAAAAATTTTTTTTTTCGCTCACTTATTTGTACCTTTGCAATGAAATTCAAAAAACAACTATGTACAACAGGAAACCTGACGAGATTTACGTAGTAAAGCAAGAGGCACAATTGCTTGAATACTTGCTTGCGAATGTGAACAACAGCAAAAACAAAATCAAGGCCACACTAAAGAATCGAGGTATAAAGGTGAACGGCAAAGTGGTGACGCAGTTCGACTTCATGCTGCAACCTGGAATGAAGATTGCTGTGTCGCAGAGCAAACGCAACGATACTTTCAAGAGTCGCTACGTGAAAATCGTATATGAAGATAAATACATCGCCGTGATTGAGAAGGCAGAAGGCATACTGTCAATGGCTGCTGGGCACAGTTCGCTCAACGTGAAGTCGGTGCTCGATGATTACTTCAAGAAGACACGCCAGACATGCCGTGCACACGTAGTTCACAGACTTGACCGCGACACTTCGGGCTTGATGATTTACGCAAAGGACATTGAGACCGAACAGATACTTGAACACGAATGGCACGATATTGTATATGACCGCAGATACGTGGCGGTGGTTTCCGGAGAAATGGAAAACGACTTCGGAACGGTAGAAAACTGGCTCAAGGACAATAAGGCTTACATCACCTATTCCTCTCCGATAGACAACGGTGGCAAGTATGCGATTACACACTATCAGACACTCGACCGCACCATAGACCATTCACTTGTCGAGTTCCGCCTTGAGACTGGTCGCAAGAATCAAATACGTGTACACTGCCAAGACCTTGGGCATCCTGTTTGTGGCGATGTGAAATACGGTGACGGCAACGACCCGTTGCATCGTCTTTGCCTTCACGCCTACAAACTTTGTTTCTTCCACCCATACAACCATGAACGTATGGAGTTTGAGACACCTATACCAACAAAGTTCCGTCAGCTGTTTAAGGCTAATAGATAAACCACAAATAAAAAAACACTATGGATATCAGCCAGATTATTATCAGTGTCATCATTTTCCTTGCGGCACTGTATTACATAAAAAAAGTAGCCGGATGCTTAGTGAAGATTCTTCTTACCATTGCTGTGCTTGCTGCACTCGTATGGCTTTACTTCACCATGCACCCGACTGCGTGGGATGAATTGCTCACAAAATTTATGGGCTAATAGCCGAGGTTCTCACCTATTAACACTACTGTATGACGCTTCTCTGGGAATGAGTTGCGCATTATTTCTATGTAGTTGCAGATGCAAGTCGGCGTGTTACAGTTGTGGCACGCACCATCTGTCTTACAAGGATTGAGGTTGTTGAATCGCTGATTGTTTATTGGTGCCGCTGTGTTGCGTGAACGCAGAATTGCCTCATCAATATTACGCACAACCTTATTCATTCCTACAACAAATATCACCTTTTCTGGTCCGTAGGTTATTGCTGCCACTCGGTTTCCTCGTCCGTCAATATTCACTATCAGCCCATCTTCGGTGATGGCATTGACACTTGAAAGAAAGTAGTCGGCAGACATTGCCTTATGGTACATTTCCTTTGTTTCGTCGGGAGTCTTTGCCAAGTCGCGGTCAATGACTTCATAGTTCCCTGCATGCAAAGCCTGAGGTATTCCAAGTTCGCGAACAGTCACACTGCCACCCCATGATATACTGCTTCCTTCGGGAATAAGTTCCATAACCTTTTCCAGTGCATCAGCTTTCGTCTTGCAATAGAACGCGTCGTAATGGCGACGCGCAAGTTCCTTTATCAGTTTCGATGCAAGTTTCTCGTTTCTTTCGTCGATTATGTTCATATAAAAAATAGAAAAAGCCTGCCGTATATGCGACAGGCTGATTAATATTAAATTACTTCAAAATATCAAATGAGCGCTTGAGGAATTCACTCAATGCAGCACCCTTAAGCAGACCATTCTGCAAAAGTGCAAGGTCGATGAGCTGTGCTATCTGTGTAGCATCCTGCTTTTCAGCAAGCGACTTGATTACCTCATTGTCAGAGTTCAGCACAATAGAATACATATCAGGCATCTGTCCGTAGAAATTCATTCCACTCTGGAAGCGACTCATATCTTTCATTCGGCGCATGTATTCGCTCTGGGTCATTAGGATAGGCTGTGAAGCCTCGCCCATTGCCTGAAGTTCTACGTTGAATTCAATCTTATCAATCTTAGGAAGTGCCTCCTTGAATGCCTTTACTATAGGTTCGTCTTCCTTATTCTCATCTTTCTTTTCCTCCTTCTTTTCTTCCTTATCCTTATTTATAAGGCGTGAAAGGATGTCGGCATCTACGCGGCTGAAGCGACTTTTCTCAAACTTCTGCTCAAGCATAGAGACAAGAGCCACGTCAAGATCGCCATCCATAATGAGAACGCTATACCCTTTCTGCTTAGCAGCCTCAATATAAGAATACTGATCTTCCTTATTGGTAGCATAGAGATAAACAAGATTATCATCCTTATCAGTCTGTTCCGTGGTGATGAGTGTCTTGTATTCCTCATAAGTGAAATACTTTCCATCAGCATCCTTAAACAACGCATAATCTTTTGCTTTTTCATAGAAATCCTCTTGTGATAACATTCCGTAATCAATAAACAACTTCAGGTTGTCCCACTTTTCCTCGAACTCTTTGCGATTCTCCTTGAAGATAGAGTTAAGTCTGTCTGATACTTTCTTTGTGATGTAAGTCGAGATTTTCTTCACGTTTGCATCGCTCTGGAGATAAGAACGGCTCACGTTCAAAGGAATATCCGGTGAGTCAATCACACCGTGAAGCAATGTGAGGAACTCTGGCACGATGCCTTCTACTTGGTCTGTAACGAAGACATTGTTGCAATACAACTGCACCTTGTTACGCTGCAGGTCGATGTTGCTGTTCACGCGTGGGAAGTAAAGAATACCTGTCAGGTTGAAAGGGAAGTCAACATTGAGGTGAATCCAGAACAAAGGTTCGTCGCTCATAGGATAGAGGTAGCGATAGAACTCCTTATAGTCTTCGTCCTTTAGTGTCGATGGAGTCTTTGTCCAGAGTGGTTCCTTTGCATTGATTATGTAGTCCTCATCAGTCTCTACGCTCTTGCCATCCTTCCATTCAGTCTTCTTGCCACAAGCAATTGGCACTGGCAGGAACTTGCAATACTTGCCGAGCAACTGAAGTATGGTGCCTTTCTCAAGGAATTCCTTGCAGTCATCGTCGATATAGAGCACAATGTCCGTACCGCGGTCTTCCTTGTCGGCTTTGCTAATCTCAAACTCTGGACTGCCGTCGCAACTCCACTTTACAGGCTCAGCACCTTCCTTGTAGCTCTTTGTGATAATCTCCACCTTCTTGCTTACCATGAAAGCAGAATAGAAGCCAAGACCGAAATGACCGATGATGCCATTTGCTGTATCCTTGTACTTGTCAAGGAAATCATTGGCACCTGAGAAAGCAATCTGGTTGATGTATTTGTCAATTTCTTCCTCTGTCATACCGATACCACGGTCGGAAATAGTAAGCGTACCATTCTTCTCGTCGAGTTTCACCTGAATAGTCAGGTTGCCAAGTTCGCCTTTCACTTCGCCATTGTTTGCAAGCGTCTTGAGTTTCTGCGTTGCATCAACAGCGTTTGAAATCATTTCGCGAAGGAATATCTCATGGTCTGAGTAGAGAAACTTTTTGATAACGGGGAAGATGTTCTCGGTTGTAACCCCAATATTACCTTTTGCCATTTTTACTTATATTTAATAATGTGTCACAATATCCATTTGCGGCAAGGCTTTCTTGCCACAAACATACATACAAATATTATGCCAATTAGCTGTTGAGTCAAGTAAAGTTTCCCACGAATAACGCCTGGAAGTCGGCGTTGCAGTTCTTTGCACCCAATTCCAGGCGTTTGTGTTCTTTT
>JAUNQM010000091.1:0-2779 GCA_030536165.1 Prevotellaceae bacterium
CATGAAAAAAGGTCGTGCTGGTGTTGTTGAAATGCCTAATGACAGCGACTTCGTAGGTGCAGCGATTTACACGTTTGACACTGCGTTGCTTGATATGCCAAAAGCCACTGTCGAAGACCTGTTCGTGAAGATAAACTATCGTGGTGATGTCTGCAGGGTCTATGCTGACGGAAAACTCGTTGAAGACAATTTCTGGAACGGTAAACCTTTCTATGTCCGAGCCGCAGACTTGGCAGGAAAGAAGGTCGAGATAAAGATACTTCCTTTGCAGAAAACGGACAAAATCTACCTTCAGCAAGCCGAAAGAGATGAACTTGAGAAGTCAGATAAATATCTATTATTTCTCGATGGAATCGAACTTTATCAACGAATGACGAAATAAAGATTAAGGTGTTTAAGCATCACTTATAAATGAATAAGCGCTATACGTAATGGAATACCCTGAATTTGTGAAACGAGATAGGATGACGAATCAAGAGCTGTACATTAGTTGGTTGTCAGAAGTCAAAAGTCGTGTCGCTCAAGCCCAGTCGAAAGCTGTAATACAAGTTAATACAGCTATGCTTGAATTGTATTGGAGTATTGGACGAGATTTAGTCTCTTTGCATCCAGAAGACAAATGGGGAAAGGGTATCGTTAGGCAGTTTGCCCTCGATATGCGCGAAGCCTTCCCTGATAACAAAGGCTTTTCTGATACCAACATTAAATATATGAGGCGTTGGTATGAGTTCTATAATCAGACAGATACAATTAGTCAGCAGCCTGCTGACCAAATAGAAATGCCTTCGCTTTTTGGAAAAGTTCCTTGGTTTCATCATGTATTGATTTTTACTAAATCGAAAAACGTCGATGAGGCTCTTTTCTATGTAAACCAAACGATAGAAGGAAACTGGAGTCGACGAATGCTGGAAGACAGCATCCAATCAGACCTTTACAATCGGCAAGGACAAGCTCTCACCAACTTTGAAAATCGTTTACCTGCTACTGAATCACAATTAGCAAAAGAAATACTGAAAGACCCTTATAACCTTGATTTCTTAACTATAAGGCAAGGCTTTGAAGAGAAAGAACTGGAAGATGCCATTATCTCAAACATTACTCGGTTTCTGCTGGAATTGGGGCAAGGTTTTGCTTTTGTAGGTAGGCAAATGGAGTTAAGAATGCCTGATGGGCAGTCATATTTCCCTGACTTGATATTCTACCATATACCTCAAAAGCGTTACGTAGTAGTAGAATTGAAAGCTGGGCAATTTGCTCCAGAATATGCAGGAAAGATAAATTTCTATGTTACAGCTGCCGACAGACTTTTGAAAGATGAAACAGACAATCAATCCGTTGGTCTTATTATTTGCAAAGCATACGACAAGACGATAGTGGAATGGTCATTGCAAGATATTAACAAATCACTCGGCGTAGCAGCATCTCAGTTGCAAGAAGTCGTGGAAAGAACAATCGCTGAATTAAAACTAAAATAAAACAGAATAATTATGAAAAAACAATTTCTCTATTTCATCTGTTCAGTTGCCGCAATGGGTGGACTGCTGTTCGGATACGACTGGGTAGTAATCGGAGGTGCAAAGCCTTTCTACGAAGCATTCTTCGGCATAGCCGACGACCCTGTGATGCAAGGACTTGCTATGACTACAGCCAATATCGGTTGTTTGTTTGGTGCAATGGTGGCAGGACTTCTTGCTGACAGATACGGACGTAAACCTCTGCTGATTACAGCATCCGTACTCTTTTTGACTTCGGCAGTTGCGACTGGAGCATTCAACAACTTCACCATGTTCAACCTTGCCCGCTTCTGGGGAGGAATCGGCATTGGGCTCGCTTCAGCGCTTTCACCTATGTATATTGCAGAGGTAGCGCCAGCTAACATACGAGGACGACTTGTGTCGCTGAACCAGATGACTATTGTGCTCGGAATACTTGGTGCGCAGGTAGTAAATATGCTCTTGGCACAGAATGTCGGCGACGTGCAGGACATTCTGAACACATGGAACGGACAATGGGGATGGAGATGGATGTTCTGG
This sequence comes from Prevotellaceae bacterium, assembly GCA_030536165.1. GTDB lineage: Bacteria > Bacteroidota > Bacteroidia > Bacteroidales > Bacteroidaceae > Prevotella. The sequence goes on from JAUNQM010000091.1 coordinate 2,034, forward strand.
GCAGAGGCTGTGCCGGCATTCCTTTTCCTTTTGCTTGCATTCTTTATCCCAGAATCACCGCGCTATCTTGCAATGAAAGGACAGACAGCAACGGTTGCTGAAAATATAGACAAGGTCGGATTTACTACTTTGTTTGAGAAGAAATACACAAAGGTACTCATACTCGGACTTGTGATAGCAGTGTTCCAGCAGTGGTGCGGCACGAATGTCATATTCAACTATGCAGAGGAAATCTTTGCTGGCGCGGGATATAATGTCGATTCAATGTTTATCAACATTGTTGTGACAGGCATCGCAAATGTGCTGTTTACGTTTGTAGCCATCTACACGGTAGAGAAACTTGGCAGAAGAAAACTTATGCTTATTGGTGCTGGAGGACTTGGGCTCATTTATCTCACGCTCGGAACTTGCTACTTCATGCACGTCGAAGGAATCTTTATGGTGATTCTTGTTGTGCTGGCTATAAGCTGTTATGCCATGACGCTTGGTCCTATTACATGGGTTTTGCTCAGCGAGATATTCCCAGATAAGATAAGGGGCGTGGCAATGGCAACGTGTACCTTCGCCCTTTGGGTTGGATGCTGCACACTCACGTTTACCTTCCCTTCGCTCAACGCAGCACTCGGAACCTACGGCACATTCTGGATCTATAGTGGAGTCTGCCTGTGTAGCTTCATCTATTTATATAAGGTGTGCCCAGAAACAAAAGGCAAGACCTTCGAGGAACTTGAGAAAGAACTTTCGTA